>NZ_JBFRVF010000001.1:219708-258839 GCF_041475025.1 Vibrio sp. 10N.222.49.C12
TCTCGCATCTCGCATCTCGCAAGCATAAAAAAACGCACAACCTAAGTCATGCGTTTTATATTTAAGCCTTTGATTTATCAATCACTTCGTTAGTGCATGACCTCTTCTTTAGCACCAACATAGATGAAATCCAATTCGTCTTTTTTCAGGGATACTTTAACCGTACCGCCATCAACCAAGCTACCGAACAGTAACTCGTTAGCAAGTGGTTTCTTAAGCTTCTCTTGAATCACACGTCCCATTGGACGAGCACCCATGGTCTTGTCATAGCCTTTATCAGCTAACCAGTGACGAGCATCCTCAGAAACCTCTAAAGACACGCCACGAGCGTCCAGTTGAACCTGAAGCTCGACAATGAACTTATCAACTACTTGGCTAATCACACTTGGGTCAAGGCTGTTGAACCAAATGATATTATCAAGACGGTTACGGAACTCAGGAGTAAATACCTTCTTGATTTCGCCCATCGCATCTGGCGCATGATCTTGTTGGATCAGGCCGATCGATTTCTTCTCGGTTTCAGCCACACCTGCGTTGGTCGTCATCACTAGAATCACATTACGGAAGTCCGCTTTGCGACCATTGTTGTCAGTTAGCGTGCCGTTATCCATTACCTGCAGTAGCAAGTTAAAGATATCTGGGTGAGCTTTCTCGATTTCATCCAGTAACACAACAGAGTGCGGGTTCTTGATTACGGCATCCGTTAGCAAACCACCTTGGTCGTAACCAACATAACCAGGAGGCGCACCAATCAAGCGGCTCACTGAGTGTCGCTCACCGTACTCAGACATATCAAAGCGCAGAAGCTCAATACCCATCAACTTAGACAGCTGAACAGTCACCTCTGTTTTACCGACACCAGTAGGACCAGCAAACAAGAATGAACCAACAGGTTTATTGTCTGCACCCAATCCAGCACGGGTCAGCTTAATCGCTTCACTCAATACATCGATTGCAGGGTCTTGTCCGAATACCAACATTTTCATGCGCTCATCCAGTTTCTGGAGTGTATCTTTGTCTGAAGACGATACTGACTTTTCAGGAATACGCGCCATTTTCGCAACCATTGACTCAATATCAGCCACGCTTACCGTTTTCTTACGACGGCTTGCAGGTGCCAAACGACTACGAGCGCCCGCTTCATCGATTACGTCAATGGCCTTATCAGGAAGGTGGCGTTCATTAATGTATTTAGCTGACAGTTCCACAGCGGCACGCAACGCTTTGTTGGTGTAGCGCACTTCGTGGTGAGCTTCGTATTTTGGCTTCAAGCCAATCAGGATCTTGGTCGTATCGTCTAGCGATGGTTCAATAATATCTATTTTCTGGAAGCGACGAGCTAAAGCACGCTCCTTCTCAAAAATACTGCTGTACTCTTGGTACGTTGTTGAACCGATGCAACGTAATTTGCCACTGCTTAGTAGTGGTTTAATTAAGTTTGCCGCATCAACCTGACCACCCGATGCAGCCCCGGCACCGATAATGGTGTGGATCTCATCGATGAACAGAATCGCGTCTTCTTCTTTCTCCAGTTGCTTAAGAATCGCTTTAAAACGTTTCTCAAAGTCACCACGATATTTGGTTCCGGCTAACAGTGAACCGATATCTAGAGAATAAATTACGCTGCTCTGAATGATTTCAGGCACTTGTCCTTCAACGATGCGCCATGCAAGACCTTCCGCGATGGCAGTTTTACCTACCCCCGCTTCACCCACTAACAGAGGGTTGTTCTTACGACGACGACACAGAACTTGGATAGTGCGTTCTAGCTCTTTGTCACGACCGATTAGTGGGTCAATATTGCCCTGCTTTGCGACTTCGTTAAGGTTAGTAGCAAAATTTTCTAAACGGTCTTCAGAGTTAGCTTCTTCAGCATTTTCTGCACCACCAAATGAATCGGATGATGAAGGACTGTCGCCTTCGTTGCTCGCTTTGGTAATACCGTGTGAGATGAAGTTAACAATATCTAAGCGACTAATGTCGTTTTTCTTAAGAAGATATGCCGCGTGAGATTCTTGCTCACTAAAAATAGCCACAAGTACGTTAGCACCTGTTACTTCGCTGCGACCTGAAGATTGAACATGAAAAACAGCGCGTTGAAGTACTCGTTGGAAGCTCAACGTAGGCTGAGTTTCGCGAGTTTCGTCGCTTTCAGGGATAAGTGGGGTCGTTTGATCGATAAAAATATCGAGCTCATTGCGAAGAGCATCGAGATCAGCCTGACAAGCTTGGAGCGCTTCCTTGGCCGCATCATTTTCTAATAATGCTAGTAGGAGGTGTTCGACAGTCATGAATTCATGTCGCTTGTCTCGCGCACGAGCAAATGCGCCATTTAAACTCGTCTCTAATTCTTTATTTAGCATAAGTACCTCCTAAGGGAACAACAGTGTTGTTCGAGCAATTTATACTTGCTCCATTGTACATAGTAGCGGATGCTCATTTTCCTTTGAGTACATCGTGACCTGCGCTACCTTTGTTTCCGCTATTTCAGCACTGTATGTGCCGCATATAGCTTTACCTTCATAATGAACCTTGAGCATCACTTCCGTTGCTTTTTCGATATCTAGTGAGAAGAATCGCTCTAGGATCTCGATTACAAAGTCCATGGGCGTGTAGTCATCGTTATTCAACACAACGTTATACATCGCCGGTGGCTTTACTTTTGTTGCTTCTTTCTCCAGTAAATCTGAGCCTGGAGATGCCCATTCAAAGTTTCTGCTCATATCGCTTTGCTAAGGGTTATTTTTCGGAAGTCGTGAGTGTTTACCTAACTCAAATTTACCACATTCACGCTTTACCGTGTACTAAGAAACTGCACCTAGAAACAGTACCAAAAAATATTCCTCTATACTGAGCCTAATCCACCATTTCCATCGCTGCAAATAAAAGATCTCGATTAACAAGATTAACATATGTGATTGATTAAAAAGACGCCATAACTATTGATACTAACGATAAGATTACCGCTAAGTTACTATTTAGTTAATAGATTGCGGTTAATCTCGAATGTGATTTGTTATTAAAATTGATCACTTTTATACCAATTTACTATTGACTGTGCTCAATCATTAGCTACATTGGAGCTAAAAGGTTTTTTAATACACTTTTGCAACATGAATTAAAATCAGTAACACGCTTCAAAAATTAACAATAAGGAATAATTACGCAGGGTAGCGTTAATTTCCGTAAGCAATGTACGAGATTCAAGCTATTAGCTGAAATTCTTTAGCTGGTAGGAATGATATCAATCGCACTTACAACAATTGATATAACAACGTTAGTAACAAAATGCATGAGGGATGTATAGCATGGCTACAGGTACAGTAAAATGGTTTAACAATGCCAAAGGGTTTGGCTTTATTTGTCCAGAAGGTGAAGACGGCGATATTTTCGCGCACTACTCCACAATACAAATGGAAGGTTATCGAACCTTAAAGGCTGGTCAGCAGGTCGACTATGAAGTAGAAAGTGGACCTAAAGGCTCGCATGCTAGCTCCGTTGTTCCTGTAGAAGGCAGCGCCGCAAAATAGGCGAATGCAAACTCATGTTAACCTCCATCAGTCGTCATTAACGGCTGACAGGTAAACAGAATATTGAAACCGCTCATTTAATAACTGTAACACAGGATTACGAGAGCGGTTTTTTTCGTTTTGGGGGCTCTAAAGTTGCTCACTGGACAATGAGCTCGAAGAGCTACTCCCCTTAAGCTAGGTCTTAAGAAGTATTAGACAGAAAAAAGACGCTTTAACATTATCGTTAAAGCGTCTTTCGTTTTGACTTTATCTATAACTTAGCTATCAGCCTAAGCAACTCGTTAGCAAATCACGTTCATGACTGACTAACGATGAGTCCAATCACTATGCATCAATAAACGCGTTTAGCGTTGAGCTTGGGCGCATTAGTGTTGAAACCAATGCATCGTCAAGTAGGTAGTAACCACCTAAGTCGCCAGCCACACCTTGAGCGTTGTTCAGCTCTGCAACGATCGCTTCTTCACTTTCAGCCAGTTGACTTGCCACACCTGCAAACTCAGCAGCAAGATCAGCGTCAGCCGTTTGCTCAGCAAGCGCCTTAGCCCAGTATGCCGCTAGATAGTAGTGGCTACCACGGTTATCAAGCTCACCTACTCGACGTGAAGGAGACTTGTTGTTATCAAGGAACTCACCCGTCGCTTTATCAAGCGCATCAGCTAGAACTTGTGCTTTAGCGTTACCTGTTACTACGCTCAGGTGCTCTAGAGATGCCGCTAGTGCCAAGAATTCACCTAGAGAATCCCAACGCAGGTGGTTTTCTTTCTCTACTTGTTGAACATGTTTAGGAGCAGAGCCGCCAGCACCTGTTTCAAACAGACCACCACCGTTCATTAGTGGAACAATCGATAGCATCTTAGCTGATGTACCAAGCTCTAAAATCGGGAACAAGTCAGTTAGGTAATCACGTAATACGTTACCAGTAACCGAAATAGTATCTAGGCCTTCTTTGATACGAACCAGTGAGTATTGAGTCGCTTCAAGTGGAGCAAGGATCTTAATTTCAAGACCATCGGTATCGTATTCAGGAAGGTATGCTTCAACTTTCTTGATAAGCTGAGCATCATGTGCGCGTGACGCATCTAGCCAAAATACCGCTGGAACACCCGATGCACGAGCACGCGTTACCGCAAGCTTAACCCAGTCTTGGATTGGTGCATCTTTAACCTGACACATACGGAAGATATCGCCTTCCTCTACGTCTTGCTCAAGAAGCACAGCGCCTGAAGCGTCAACAACTTGAACCTGACCAGCAGCTTCAAGGATGAAAGTCTTATCATGAGAACCGTACTCTTCCGCTTTTTGAGCCATCAAGCCAACGTTTGGTACGCTACCCATCGTTGTTGGATCGAACGCGCCGTTCTCTTTACAGAAATCAATAACCGCTTGGTAAATGCTCGCGTAGCTACGATCTGGGATCATTGCTTTGGTATCTTTTTGCTTACCTTCTGGATCCCACATTTGACCAGAAGAACGCAGCATTGCAGGCATAGATGCATCCACAATGATATCGCTTGGTACGTGTAGGTTAGTAATGCCACGGTCCGAATCAACCATCGCTAGTGGTGGCTGAGTCTCGTATACCGCTTGCAGGTCAGCTTCGATTGCTTCTTTCTGCTCTTGAGGAAGCGCATCAATCTTCGCGTAGACATCACCGATGCCGTTATTTACATCAACGCCTAGCTCTTCAAACAGCTGACCGTGTTTAGCAAATACGTCTTTGTAGTAAACCTTAACCGCGTGACCAAAGATCACTGGGTCAGATACTTTCATCATCGTCGCTTTCAAGTGAAGAGAAAGCAGTACACCTTGCTCTTTAGCCGATGCGATTTCTTTTTCGAAGAATGCAACCAAAGCGGCCTTATTCATCACTGACGCATCAATGATCTCTTTATCTTGCAGTGCAAAAGCTGGCTTCAATGTTTTCTTCGCACCATCTTTGCCAACGAATTCAATGCTAACTTCTGTAGCACCTTCAATGGTTACTGACTTTTCGCTACCGAAGAAGTCTTTGTCGTCCATACTTGAAACGTGCGACTTAGAATCTGCAGACCAAGCACCCATTGAGTGTGGGTTCTTCTTCGCGTAGTTTTTAACAGAAAGTGGAGCGCGGCGATCCGAGTTACCTTCACGCAATACTGGATTTACTGCACTGCCTTTGATTTTGTCGTAAGTCGCTTTTACTGCTTTCTCTTCGTCAGTGTTTGCTTCTTCTGGGTAATTAGGAAGTGCGTAACCTTTTGACTGTAGCTCTTTGATTGTTGCTTGAAGCTGAGGTACAGATGCAGAGATGTTTGGAAGCTTGATAATGTTTGCTTCTGGTGTCTTAGCCAATTCACCTAGTTCTGCTAATGCATCACCAATACGTTGCTCTTCGTTCAAATAGTCAGGGAAGTTGGCAATAATACGCCCTGCAAGTGAAATGTCGCGAGTATCAACGTTAATACCAGAAGAAGCTGTAAAAGATTGAATGATAGGCAGCAGAGAGTATGTTGCTAGCGCCGGAGCTTCGTCTGTAATGGTATAGATGATCGTTGGTTTTTCAGTAGGCATGAAATTTCCCTATAGTTCTTACAAGCTCATTTAAAGTAGTGAGCGTGTTATAAATTGACCAGTAAGCCACTCTAAGAGTGAAAACTGCTTACTCGATAGTCGTACTCTATCTTATTTTTCATACAATCTTGATGACAGCATGAACCAAATCCGTGAGTGCGTTGTTATAATAAAACACGAAGGTATAATTAAACAAATCAGGCTTAAGAGTCCATCAACTTGTTCTATTTTGTGTCTTTTAGGCGCGCAAATGATAGCTCAATTCCGTTTCAGTGAAAACTTTTCAGCACACTTCGTTTACATTTTTGCAAGGTAGTTAACATGTCTACTCGCTCACGCAGCGCATCTCGTTCAGACAAACCGGCTCGTTCTGGTGCAACATTAAAACAAAGCGGTAATAGACAAAGCCGAAGCAGTGATAAGAATAATACTGGCAATTCGCACAACAAATCTCACTCAAGCAAGCACCGATATAAAGGCAAGCCTACCAATGCAAAACCTAAGGTTGCGCTCGAAGATCGCAAAGTAATTCTGTTCAACAAGCCTTTCGATACTCTAAGCCAATTTACAGATGGCGAAGGGAGAAAAACGCTAGCGGACTTTATTCCAGTGAAAGACGTTTATGCTGCAGGTCGCCTTGACCGCGACAGCGAAGGGTTAATGGTCTTGACCAACGATGGTATTTTTCAAGCTAAGCTAACTCAACCAAACTCAAAATCCCCAAAGACTTACTGGGTACAGGTTGAAGGCGCACCTTCTGAGGAAGATTTAGATAAATTGAGAAAAGGTGTCGAACTAAAAGACGGCATGACACTGCCCGCTCAGGTTGAGGTGATGTCTGAACCTGTTGTGTGGGATAGAACCCCTCCAGTACGCTTCAGAGCCGCGATACCGACAACATGGTTGGCTATTACAATCATTGAAGGACGTAACCGTCAGGTAAGACGAATGACAGCCAATATCGGCTTCCCTACCCTGCGTCTTATCCGTTACTCAATGGGTAATATGAATGTGGGGCAGCTGCAGCCTGGTGAGTGGAAAGAGATTTAACTCATAGCAATATATTAAAGCGAGATTTACGTCTCGCTTTTTTGTACGTGAAGATTGATTACTCTTGGTCAATCATCCACTTACGGAATTCTTTGCGCTCTTTTTTAGAAGCTTTTAGATACCAAGCTTTCAATTGCTCGACATTTTGAGTAACACTTCCCACAACGCTTGGGGCAGTTTTAAGATCTAGTTTCGGAGTATCCGATTGAGTTGTAACTGGAGAGGGAACTATCGCAGTAGTCGTGGCAGTGACTAACGCACCATCGACAAACGTGATTCCTCGTTGATCGTTATGTTCTTTTACAAGCTTGTCCATTCCCATAAATGGAAGTAGACCTTTCTTGCCTTGAAGTAACTCTTGTTGATAGACAAGTTCGTTACCGTCTTGAGTTAAACGCCAATCGGGGTTTTGCTTTCTGAAAGCTTTTTCCGCTTCGCTTTTACTTCGAGCAACCGGGTGATCCAATTTAATTTCATTCCCACCTGCTTCAAACGTTAATAAATATGGCTTAGAAGTAAATACGCTATTACCACTACCACGACCAACTTCTTTGTCCATTCGGACAACAACTTGAGTCGTACCATTTCTTATTATATTCGTCCCCAATTTAGAATCAGCCTCTACACCATTAATGTAAAGAACAGAGACACCTTTGCTAGGAACCAGAGTTATAGCATGTGCAGAAAATGCAAGCATAGTTAAAACAAAGAATAATTGCTTTTTAAACATCACAGAGATTGACTCCTTTCATCAGGCACGTTGCCAAAAATAATTAAGTAATTATTATATGAAATATTAAACTGTAAAAATAAATAAAGCCACCCTGAGGTGGCTTTATAAGAAAGTTTTTAACTAAACTCAATTAGAAGCTAGCTTTAACACCTACAGCAACACCAGTGTCCGTGTTTTTCTGGTCTGTACCACCAACTTCAATGTAAGCCGTAGTGTTCGGAGCAAAGCCGTAACCAGCATTTACAAACCAGTTGTCGGCGTCATTGTCATTGTTGTCACTATCAGAAGTGCTGTAGCCAGCACCGATAGTTACTGCATCAATAGTGTAATCAGCAGCAAAAGCGATAGTATCTGCATCTACTTTTACAACTCCTGTATCCATTGTTGTCGCGTAATAGCCCAACTCAAGATTCAAGCTTTCAACGCCAGAGAAACGAGCTTCTAATGCCCAAATAGCGTCGTCCGCGCCAGGCGCCATCTTTTCCAATTCTGCGTAGCCATAGTATGCAGTGAAATCAAAATCAGCTACACGACCACCAAGTTTAAGATCGTAATACGCTCCATCTTTGCCAAGAGCATCTGTGCTGTCATTCTCATCTTGAGCAAGAGATGCTGTAGCATAGAATGTCCCTGTATCGATATCATAACGAATCATTTCATCTTGACAGAACTCACTACCATTTTCGAAGAAAGAGCTCACACCAAACTGGTAATCAGAACCAACACCAGCATCGTCTAGCGCGCCACACGTACGACCAACCTTCACAGAACCGTAGTTTTGAGTATATAAAGCCACATAGACATCACCAACATCTGCAGATGTAGAAGAACCGCCAGTTACTTCACCAGATGCTCCATCAAACTCCCAATAACCGCCAAAAGTTAGCTCGTCATTAAGCGCATAACGAACATCAAATCCAAAGTCAGCATCTTGAATTTCTTGCTGGAATTCTGAATCTTTTGCAAAACCTTTAACGTAAACAACTTCGATGTCGCCACTTAGGTTAACAGATAAGTCTTCCTGGTTGTAAATTTCGATTGCTTGTGCCGATGTTGCTGCAAACATAACACTTAGTGCTAATAGAGTCTTTTTCATAATAAATCCACTGCCTTTTCTAAGAATGGGAGATCCTTGCCCGGTTCCCTTTTATTTTTATGACTGGTCATTACCACTCTTTGTTGGTTAATCACCGTCACTAAATTTCGAGGTCTAGATTGCAAAAGATTATCCTGCGTGTCAAATAAACTAAAAACAAACCTAAAAAAAACACAAAGCAATCAAAATCAACTACTTACATTTTTTTTCATAGTTTTACGAGCAGCTTATCCTTAGTTTTATCAGAAAATATAATAATCCAAAAAAAGAACAAAACAGCATTTAACACCACAAACAACTTGTAAAAACGCCACGCCTCAGGATTTAACACCTACAAGCAAGTCTTTTTTAATATTTATATTTCGCAACATAAATAAAATAGTTAAGTTCCTGATGGTTCAGTTTTTTTTTGTGAACAAGATCTACCTTTGATTCAAAAGCAAGCTATTTCACCGTAAATGTACCGACTAGTGATATGTGCTACTATCCTCGCTCCGTTACGTAGGTCACAGTATGCTAACTACTAAAATTCAAAAATCTATTCGCACCAGTTATCAAAACCTCCAAGATCAGTTGGACAACTTTGTACCTCGACGTGCTCAAAATTACCTTGTTGCAGAAATAGCGAAGACACTTTGTGGTCAATACCACAAAAGTAATCGCATGATTGTTGCAGAAGCGGGAACCGGGATCGGGAAATCACTGGCTTATTTAATGGCAACTATTCCTGTCGCTGTGCTCAATAACCGAAAAATAGTCATATCAACGGCGACGGTTGCGCTACAAGAACAGCTCGTCAATAAAGATCTCCCTCTATATAGAAGACTGACTGATCGAGAGTTTTCTTTCATATTAGCGAAGGGCAGACAGCGTTATTGTTGTTCCGAAAAGCTAGCCGCTGCCTGCGGGGTTGATGGCGGACAAATGGCCATGTTCGAATCTAAGCCAAAGAAGAAGGATATCGACCAACTTCAAACCATGTATCGTAGCCTAACCCAAGGTAAATGGGATGGTGACCGTGATTCGTGGCCAAAACCCATCGACAACATGATTTGGCAGATGATTGTTAGTGATAAGCACAGCTGCAATAACAGTATGCCAACTCACAGAGATTGCCCTTTCCAGAAAGCGCGTTCAGAGCTAGATAAAGCAGATGTGATTATCGCTAATCACAGTTTGGTGATGGCCGACGCTGACCTAGGTGGCGGAGTTATTCTTCCAGAGCCAGAAAACAGCATCTATATATTCGACGAGGCACACCATTTACCTCATGTCGCTCGAGATCACTCCTCTGCAGCTGCCAGTTTAAAAGGTGCGGCTTCTTGGTTAGAGCGTTTAAATCAATCGATCACTAAGCTTTCTGGTTTAGCGGACGAAAAGCGTGTCCACCGATTTAGAAATGAATTGCAGGACTCCGTACAACAACTGATCCCTACTCTGACTCAAATGAGCAAACAGTTTGACGCAAGCCACTTTGAAGACGGCTTGTATCGCTTCGAACATGGCGACTTACCTGAGTGGCTAGAGAATGAATCTAAAGACCTTAAGCAACTCACACAAAAGGCGAGCCAAGCTGTTGCGAAGATTGCAGACCTGATAGCAGAACGAGTTAAAGATGGGGAGCTTTCAGCAAAACTTGCAGAGCCTGCGTTGGCAGAAATTGGCTTCTATATACAAAGAACAGAGAACCTTGCTCAAGTTTGGCGCTTAATGGCTGAACCGAAGAGAGAAAAAGGTGCTCCTTTGGCTCGTTGGCTCGAACTGAATAAAGAAAGCGAAGGCGATTTCGTTGTGAATGTTTCGCCACTAGAGGTAGGTTGGCAACTGGATCAACAAATCTGGAGCCGCTGTGTGGGTGCCGTATTAGTATCTGCGACCATGAGGGCGCTCAACTCTTTCAGCTTTTTCTGTCATCAAGCAGGTATCAGCCAAAAAGCAGAAGATGGCGTACAATTTTTGGCTTTGGCATCACCGTTTGATTACCAGAATCAGGCTGAGCTTATCGTTCCAGCAATGAAGTACGAACCACAAGCACCTCAGTTTACCGAATATCTTATTGAAATTTTGCCTAAGGTAATAGAAGACAAAAAAGCCAATCTCGTTCTATTCTCTTCTTACTGGCAAATGAACAAAGTTGCAGAGGCTTTAGCAACAGATTTCGTTAAAAAATCGTGGGCATTGCAGGTTCAAGGTGATACTTCACGAACTGAAATCCTAAAAAAACATAAAAAGCTAATAGACCAAGGTAAAACCAGCGTTCTTTTTGGAACTGGCAGCTTTTCTGAAGGTCTTGATCTACCGGGTGAGCTTCTTGAAAACATCGTGATTACCAAGATTCCTTTTGGTGTTCCTACCTCTCCTGTAGAGCAAGCACATTCAGAATATATTGAATCACGCGGTGGCAACCCTTTTATGCAGATTACTGTTCCAGATGCGAGTAAAAAGCTTATTCAATCTGTGGGTAGACTACTGCGTAAGGAAAGAGATTCTGGTAAAGTCACGATCCTTGATAGACGCATAGTAACGAAGCGATACGGAAAGTCCCTACTCGATTCACTACCGCCTTTTAAAAGAACAATAAAATACTAATATCCCCTGCCCTTGAGGTAGTTATGGGCCTTCATCGCTAGGCCCTTGCATTCACAACCCAACATGACTAATCCATAGATTTTTCATGTGGCTGCCCTATCAGCCGATAACGAGAACACTAGCTATTTATGGAAATGATTGAGCCAACCATGTTGGTCATACTTGCTCTGGTTGCATTTGCAGCAGGCTTTATTGATGCTGTCGCAGGTGGCGGAGGGATGTTAACCGTTCCAGCTTTGCTATCGCTTGGTTTACCGCCACACATCGCATTGGGTACTAACAAGCTTGCAGCGACTTTCGCTTCATCTACAGCTGCATTCACTTACTACCGTAAAAAGCTGTTCAAGCCTGAGTGTTGGGTCAATGCATTCATATCTACTTTAATCGGGGCGACCATCGGCACACTCACTGTTGATGCCATTAGCACCGAGTGGTTAGAGAAGGTATTGCCGTTAGTCATTCTTGCCGCTGCGGTCTATACCATTTTTCATAAGACTCCAGATGTGAGCCATAATGTGTCTCCCAAGCCTTGTCCTGTACTTAAGAGAAAACAAAAGTACCAAGGATTCATTCTTGGTTTTTATGATGGGGTTGCAGGCCCAGGAACTGGCGCGTTTTGGACGGTAAGCTCTATGGCGCTTTATCGCTTAAACATCTTACTTGCCTCTGGTCTATCCAAAGCCATGAACTTTACCAGTAACTTTACCTCTTTGGTGACCTTCGCGATTCTTGGCCATATTGATTGGGTTCTAGGTTTAACCATGGGTCTTTGTTTAATGGCAGGTGCATTTGTTGGTGCTCACTCTGCTATTCGTTTCGGTGCTACATTTATACGACCTGTGTTTGTTACCGTAGTAAGCGTACTTGCAATTAAACTGGCATATGAAGCTTGGTTTGTGAACTTATAGGCAGTAGCCAACGGGAAGTGAAATGAATCAATTTTCAAAGCTAAAAAGTGTCATTGATACCTTAATTGGCCATTGCTCTCAGGTTGATAAATCTCGAGGGGCTTATCATCAAGCCTTGTTTGACCGAGCCTTATTTAAATGTGGCGCCTCTATTTTACTTCCCTATGCACTTGAAACTCAGGCAACGTACCGCACCATTGTACGTGAACAAACCACAAATCAACTGGCCGCATCCAGAGCCAACTACCTCACAGAAAAACTGACCAATCAGATTGCAGCAATCCAAAGAGAGTTAGCCAACCACGATTTACGCTTGGACCGAAAAAGTAAGTCAGGGAAAACCCTTAACGACCTATACAACGAACTCGCTCAGCACCAAGACTGGCAAAAGCGATTGGTCGATTTAGTACGAGTACGAAAGTTAGCGTTTGATTCTGCGCCTCGCCACAGTAAGAAAAAAGCGGAAGAGGCTTGGCAGTTAGCCAAAGAACGATTAGAACGCTGTGAAGACTCAATGAAAAATATTGAGAGACTGATTAACTTAGAGAACCCTAAGCGAAATGAACACTGATAACACACCATCACCACTGGATAACGCACCAGAAGAAGTTAAGTTAGCTGTCGACCTGATCTATCTGCTCGAAAGCAACGAAATCGATCCAAAAGTCGCGTTAGAAGCAATCAAAATTGTCCAGCAAGATTTACAAGCCAAACTAGCATCTAGCATCTAGCATCTAGCATCTAGCATCTAGCATCTAGCATCTAGCATCTAGCATCTAGCATAAAAATATACAGGATTCACATGTACCAACTCAGCTTTTCTATGCCCGAGTTTCTTGAAAACTACTGGCATAAAAAACCAACCATCTTAAAGGGTGGCTTCCAAAACTTCGTCGACCCAATTTCGCCGGAAGAACTTGCTGGTTTATCGATGGAAGAAGAAGTGGATTCTCGCTTTGTCTCTAACCTCGACAATCAGTGGACTGCTGAACACGGCCCATTCTCTGAAGAAAAGTTTGGCGAATTAACCGAAACTCATTGGCAACTGATCGTTCAAGCAGCGAACCACTGGCACCAAGGCGCAAATCAGCTGACTGAGGCGTTCCAAGCGTTACCAAACTGGTTATTCGACGATCTCATGATCTGCTACTCAGCACCTGAAGGCGGCGTAGGCCCACATATTGATCAATACGATGTCTTCATCATTCAAGGTCAAGGCAAACGTCAATGGAAGGTTGGCGCTAAAGATGTTGGCCAATACAAAGAGACTGTTCAAGCGTCTGCACTTCGTCAAATTGAAGGTTTTGACCCAATCATTGATGAAACTTTAGAGCCGGGCGATATCCTTTATATCCCACCAGGTTTCCCACATGAAGGGAGCACGTTAGAGCCGTCAATGAGCTACTCTATTGGCTACCGCTCGCCTAAAGAACAAGAACTGATCAGCAACTTTGCCGATTTTGTACTTGCTCATGATATGGGTGACGTACACCTGCACGATCCAGAATTCAAAATGCAAGAAGGCTACGGAAAAATTCGTTCATCGGATTTAAGCAATCTCACAGACATGTTGAAATCTGCACTAGAGCAACCTGAAACCATCAGTGAATTCATGGGTTGTCTGCTAAGCCAATCACGCCACCAGCTTGATATCGTTGCTCCAGAGCCACTATGGACTCAAGAAGAGATCGCTCAACACTTAGAGTCTGAAGGTGAGATTCACCGAGTATCAGGCTTAAAGGCGCTCTACCACGAAAATGAAAGCAACACTGCTTACATCAATGGCGAAGTGGTTAAGGTTGATGAAGCGGATTCTTCGTTACTCAACATACTTTGCGATGAGACCATGATTACCTCGGCTACTGCCCTATCTCCTTCGGGCATAACTGTCGTGACTGAATTGGTCAACAAAGGCTACTGGTTTATCGAAGAGTAAGCAGCGTCAACCGCTGGTTATTGCCTAGCCTCTAAATAAACAATTAAAAAAGGGACAAATGAAATCTTCATTTGTCCCTTTTTCTATTCAAGAACTGGTTAAGGCTTAATGCTTATACCTTGAACTGATTGACCAACTTCTGTTGTTGTTGAGACAGTTGGTCAATTTCATTGCCGACTTGCTCAGAAGCCGCGGCTTGCTCCAAGATCTTCGCACTCAAATCGCGAATATTAACCACGCTTTGATTTACTTCACCGGAAACCGATTGTTGCTCTTCGGCTGCTCGAACGATCTGACTGTTCATATCACTGATCGCCTCAATAGAAGTAAAGATCGACCCCAGATCTTCAACTGCTTTCTGAACGTGTAGTGCTGTATCGTTAGCTAGGATATTGCCTTCTTGTATTGCTTCAACGACATCTTGAGTTCCAGCATGAACCTTGTCGATCACCGCTCTGATCTCACCAACCGATGACTGGGTGCGACTTGCGAGGTTTCTTACCTCATCCGCAACAACAGCAAAACCTCGACCTTGTTCGCCAGCACGAGCCGCTTCAATCGCCGCGTTCAATGCCAGTAAGTTAGTTTGCTCAGAGATCCCTTCAATCACACTTAAGATCTCGGTGATGTTTCCGTTATTTTTTGCCAATTCTTCAACAATAGGAACAGCACTCGACATACGCTCCACCAGCTTTCTCATTTCACCTGCTGAAAGTTCGATGACTTGTTGCCCTTGTTGAGCAGAACGATTCGCTTCGCACGCTGCATCAACGGCCACTTCTGCATTTTGTACCACTAAGCCCGCAGTTTGAGTCATCTCTTCGGCCGCTGTCGCGACTAGATCCACTTCTTTAAATTGAGACTCGCTGCTTTCACGAGTACTTGATGCTGATGCTTTCGCTTGGCTGGTAGTATTTGCCACTTGTTCTGTGGTGTGAATGACTTCTTTGATTGTGTGTTGCAGCTTATCTAGGAACAGGTTAAATCCTTTTGACAACTGACCGATTTCATCTTGAGACTTCACTTCCAAACGTTGGGTCAAATCACCTTCACCTGAAGCGATGTCATTCAACCTTTCCACAACCTGACGAATCGGCTTCACAATAGACAACGAGGCAAACGCGATAATGGCTAAGCCAAAGATAATAAACACTGTACCGGCGATCACTTCTGTTTTGATGCCTTCACTTAGCTTAGTGCTAATGATGGAATCCAATTTATTTGCGTCAGCGACGACACTGTCTCTTGGGATCTCAAACAACACCCCCCAAGTTTGGTTAGCTGCAACAACAGGTGCAAAGGCAAGTAACCACTCACCGTTCTCGCTCCATTGCGTTGTCACTTCACCACCAAAGATAAAGTCGGTCATTAAATCACTGTTTGTATTGCCACTTTGGAAAGTTGAACCGACTGCAATGCTTGAATCATCAGAAGCGATGACCGAACCATCTAGACTAACCACGTAAGCTTTACCCGCACCGTTAAACAAGCTCTGGTCAGATTGAGTAATCACACTGGTTAAACCATCAAGTCTTAGATCAATACCAAGAAAACCAATAGCAACGTCGTCAACCAAAATAGGGACTGAAATAGAGGACGTAAGTAGCGCTACACCACCGCTGTTCACGACTCTCGGCGTACTAATACACGTTTGGCCTGAAGACAAAGGACAGTAAAAACGTTCGCTATTGCTGTCATCATTCAAGATAGATTCTGAAAGAACGTTCGCTAGAACATTTTCACCGTTATCTGCCACCTTCCAGTAAGGAGCAAAACGACCTTTTTCGTTAGAACCAACATAATCAGCATCGACATAATTCGCATCTTCACTATCGAGCAAGTCAGGCTTGAAAACTAGATACGCTCCTTGAATAGAGTCGAAGTTTAAAACCGAGCGACGAACCATTTCATCCAAGGCGGTACGAAGCTCTTCACTTGGTGTAAAGTTTTCGTCTGCATTGTTTTTTAGAAACTGAGCACTGGCCGCAAGCATTTCTGCGCGGTAAATAGCTTCGTCTACATAACGTTGAGTTTCTTGAGCATTAAGCTGAGAAACAGACGCCAGCAACTGCTGAGTTTTATTGATAACTGATTCTGAACTTTGAGATTTGATGACTTGTTGATTGCTCGTTGCGTTGTAGATCGAGAAACCAATAAGAGACAGTGACGTAATGATTAAACAACAACCTGCTAAGAGGGTTATTTTCCACTGTACCGATAGAGAGCGCATTTAATATCCTTATTTAAGCCAAAAGACTTCCATAACCATAACTATCACATCGACAACGAATTGCTGTACACAATGTAAATGAGTTAGACGAATAGCTTAGCGGATAATTACAGCACAAATTGCTTACATATAAAACGAAAGTTTATACAAATGTTAATAGAGCGTGTTTTCTTCCTTTTTTCTGTGATTTCAAATGATGTACTCATATAATCATTAGCTGTGTTGCTTAGGTTTTAGCGCTTTGGACATAGCCAGAACATCGATATTTAAAGGAAGCCCACTCCACCCTCTCCCTCTTTAAAATGCAGTAACTTCGGATTAGTTTTTATAATCCAAGTTATAGATTTTTATCTTGCTCAACTTCACACTTTTTGATTGCTAAGCCCGCAATCAAGATCTAATATCTCGCGCCTAGATTCCCTGAACACTTTATTCATTTGGCTCTCCTTTAATGGAGCGCTAAGGCTTTTTACGTCTTAATTTTTGGAGAGATACGCAAATGTCCGCCTCGTTTCCATTAGCGAAACTTACCTTTTTAATCGCTATTCTGACTGCCGTAGGTCAAATGACTCAAACGATGTACGTGCCTTCTATCGGTCATATGGCAGGTGAGTTCTTAGTTTCGGCATCTTCACTGCAGGCAGTGATGGCGTGTTACTTGATCCCTTATGGTCTGTCGCAATTTGTTTACGGCCCACTTTCAGATCGCCTAGGTCGTAAACCGATCATCGTGATTGGTTTGATCATCTACATCATCGGTACTTTGGTGGCATTGTTCGCTCACGAATATGAATGGTTCTTAGCGGGCAGCTTTATCCAAGGTTTGGGCATCGGTTGTGGTGGTGCGATGTCTCGTACATTGACTCGCGACTGTTTTGAAGGCGCAGAGCTGCACCGTGCAAACAGCTTGATTAGCATGTGTGTGATTTTCTCACCATTGATGGCTCCTGTACTGGGTGGTTACCTAACAGAAGTTTTCGGCTGGCGTTCTAGCTACTTATTCCTTGCGCTGTTTGGTATTGCTGTTGTGATCACTATGATGACGAGCATGATGGAAACACTGCCGAAAGAACGACGCAAGCATGAATCGGTTGCCAACAGCTACAAGTTCGTTCTGTCTGATAAACGTTTCCAAGGTTTCTTATTGGTATTAGTCGCAACCTTTGCTGGTGTAGCCGTATTTGAAGCAGCGGCAGGTGTGTTGCTTGGTGGCGTACTTGGCTTACCGGCAACCACAGTAAGCTTGCTGTTTGTCTTGCCTATTCCAGGTTACTTAGTCGGTGCAGGCTTATCTAGTTACATCGCACAACGTCGCTCTGAGCGCCGTGCATTGAATGTTGGTCTGGTTGCGATATTGGTAGGCTCAACAGTGGTATTGATACCGGGTCTGTTTGGTCAAACAACAGCATTAACTTTGATTGGCGGTGCCACAATTTACTTCTTGGGCGCTGGCATATTATTCCCAGCAGCAACAACAGGGGCACTTTCGCCATTCCCGTACCACGCTGGTACTGGAGGTGCGATTTTAGGTGGTATGCAAAACCTAGGTGCTGGCATCGCAACACTATTGGCATCGTTCTTCCCAGCTCAAGACCAACTGCCACTCGGTTGCCTGATGATTGCTATGTCATTCATCGCTATGCTTGGTTTACGTTGGGTTAATCGTAAACCTGACCACTCAAACGAAATGCCATTGGCTATTTAACGTAAAACTCGAATCTTGCTAAACAAAGGAAAGGGACATACTGAAAAGTGTGTCCCTTTTTGTTGCACATTTATTCCTTCCACTCTCACGTATCAGTAATTTCATTTAACATTGCTTTGATTTTTTAAAAACAATAACAGACACTTACGATGAAGGTGCATATCCAGAATCCAATTATAAATAATATCACTGGAAGAACACCAACGTACCTGAACTCTCACAACAAAGGATGCTGGCATTAAAACGAGTAAGGTACACACTAAGGATATACAGATGCGTATCGCTTTAACCACATTAGTCGTATCAATAGCGCTTGTCGCCGGATGCAGCAATCAAGGAATATCAACCATGAACCACTACTCTCAATCACAGCTCGTCGCTCAGCAAACCCAAGCACCCGTTGCTAAGAAAGTCCCTCACGCAATGACGATTCATGGTGACTCCCGAATCGATGATTACTACTGGATGCGCGATGATGCACGCCAAGATCCAGAGATTTTGCAACAGCTTGAGCAAGAGAATCAGTACGCAGATACAGTGTTAAAACATACACAAGCAGCACAAAAACAATTATTTCAAGAGATCAAAGGCCGAATCGCAAAAGACGACAATTCGGTACCGGTTCGCAAAGGCAGTTACTACTACTCGAATAAGGTCACAGGCGACAACGAATACCCAGTTCACCTGCGTGAAAAAAACTTTTTAGGCACAGACAAGCAAGTCATCTTAGATGTTAACGAGCTAGCAAAAGAGCATGAATTCTTCAGTATTGGTGGCTTAACGATCAGCCCAGACGAAAACTTGTTGGCCTATGGCGAAGATACGCTGAGCCGACGAATATACACCATCAAGATCAAAGACCTCACAACAGGTGAATACCTAAAAGATGAAATTGAAGGCGCTTCAAGTGCAATCGCGTGGCAAAACGACAACCAAGCCTTCTACTACATCAAAAAAGATCCACAAACATTGCTGGGTTATCAAGTTTACCGCCACGTTTTAGGCAGCGCTCAAGCAAACGATCAGTTAATCTACGAAGAGACCGATAGTGCTTACTACACCTCTTTGAGTAAAAGCAAAGATGGTGAACAGGTCTACATTTGGCATTCGAGCACAGAAACCAGCGGTGTCTCAGTCATCGATGCCAACAACCCAAAGGCTACAGCTGAGGCTTTCTACCCAAAAGAGACCGGCATAGAGTACAGCATCGCTAAGCTAGGTGATTGGTATTACATCTACACCAACTACCAAGCGGTCAATTTCCGTTTAATGAAAGTCACAGCTGAAGAGATGCATGATCGCTCAAAATGGGTCGATGTCATCCCAGCAGACGATAATACTCAGCTTGTAGATTTCGAGTTGTTTGATGACCATCTTGTCTACGAGCAACGCGCGGATGGCTTGTCTACAGTGAAAGTTCGCCAACTCTCAACAGGCCACGAGTTTCCACTTGAATTTAACGACACCGCATTTGCCGCTTACCTAACGCGTAACTATGAATTAGATAACGCAAAAGTTCGTATCTATTACAGCAGCTTAACCACGCCAGGTACTTACTATGATTTCGACCTAAGTACAGGTGAATCCGAGCTCATGAAGCAAACACCCGTATTAGGTGATTTCGAAGCGGATAACTACCAATCAGAGCGAATCATGATTACGGCTCGCGATGGTAAGCAAGTTCCTGTCTCTTTGGTTTATCGTAAAGACTTATTTAAGAAAGACGGCACTAACCCAATCTACCAATACGGCTATGGGTCTTACGGCTCTACGATTGAACCTACCTTCAGCTCAACTCGCCTAAGCCTACTGGATAGAGGTTTTGTTTATGCCATCGCACATGTCCGCGGTTCAGAAATGCTTGGTCGCCCTTGGTATGAAGATGGCAAAAAACTGACCAAACAAAACACGTTCAACGACTTTATTGATGTAACCAAAGAGCTTGTTGAAGAAGGCTACGGCGCGAAAGATAAAGTGTTCGCCGTTGGGGGGTCTGCTGGCGGTCTATTGATGGGAGCAATCATCAACCAAGCACCAGAACTGTACCGTGGTATTGGTGCACATGTTCCGTTTGTAGACATTGTGACAACCATGCTCGATGAATCGATCCCTCTAACCACCAATGAGTATGACGAATGGGGTAACCCGAACGATAAAGCCTACTACGATTACATGCTGGGGTACTCACCGTACGACAACATTAAGGTACAAAACTACCCGAACATGTTGGTAACGACAGGCCTGCATGACTCACAGGTGCAGTACTTTGAGCCAATGAAATGGGTTGCGAAGCTGCGTGAAATGAAAACAGACAACAACGTATTGCTGTTCAAAACCGATATGGAAGCCGGTCACGGTGGCGCTTCTGGCCGATTTAAACGATTAAAAGAAGACGCACTTGAATACGCGTTCTTTTTGGATTTACTTAAGACTCAATAGATTCTACGTAACTGTAAGTATTCACATCATTTAATGTCGCTATTTTGTCTCTACAAAGTGGCGACAGAAATTATTAAGCATGGTTAAATACGATGAACCATGAAATCCACCAAATCAAAAACCTTTAAAAACAAGCAGTGACAAAGGTTTACGAGAGGTATAAAAACAAATGAAAGTAATTAGCTTCAACATCAACGGTCTTAGAGCCCGCCTTCACCAACTGCAAGCTATTATCGACAAACACCAACCCGACGTGATTGGTCTGCAAGAGATAAAAGTGCACGATGAAGCCTTCCCAATTGCTGATGTTGAAGCAATGGGCTATAAGGTTTACTTTCACGGCCAAAAAGCGCATTACGGTGTGGCTATGCTGTGTAAGCAAGAGCCAATCTCAGTTCAGAAAGGTTTTCCAACCGACAATGAAGACCATCAAAAGCGTATGATCATGGCGACGTTTGAAGATGAAGATGGTGAAAAGGTTACCGTGCTAAATGGCTACTTCCCTCAAGGGGATAACATCAAGCATGAAACAAAATACCCGTACAAACGCCAGTTCTATAAAGACTTAATGACTTACTTAAACGATTATCACAACAAAGATGAGCAAGTGATTGTGATGGGCGACATTAATATCAGCCCTATCGACGCAGACATCGGCATTGGTGAACCTAATGCGAAACGTTGGTTAAAAACAGGTAAATGCTCTTTCCAACCAGAAGAGCGAGAATGGTTGAAAACATTGATGGACTGGGGCTTTGTAGACAGCTTCCGCTTGCTGCACCCTGAAGTGAATGATCAATACTCGTGGTTTGATTACCGCTCAAAAGGCTTCGTAGACAACCGCGGCCTGCGTATTGATGTAGTCCTAGCGACTCAAAAGCTTGCCGATAAGTGTACTGAAGCTGGCATCGATTACGAGCTACGTGGTATCGAAAAACCGTCTGATCACGCGCCAATTTGGTCGACGTTTAAATAAAATCCAAATTAAATTTCAAATCAAAAATGCACAAGCTTTTGTTTAGCTTGTGCATTTTTTTTACTTAGCTCAAATCCACTCAAAAAGCTTGAGATAGTTCACATTCTCGCCACTGCCCATCTATACTATTTGGACAACCAATGGAGAGATTTTTGTATGGACGCAAAGCCTTGGGCCGGTATAAATCCAATTAATCTGCGTAGTTTACTTCCGATGATGGTGGTCAGCGGAGCGATCAGCGTATTGATGTTAGTCGTTCCCTTATTCAGCCTTCAAGTGTTTGATCGAGTCCTCTCAAGTCAAAGTTTAGATACGCTTCTATTCTTGGCTTTCATTGCTGTGTTCCTACTTACAGCCCAAGCGTTCCTTGACGCGTCTAGAGCCAAGTATGCACAAAAGAAAGCGATCAAATTTGAATTTATCGCGTCTCAGCAGCTATTTGAACAAACCTCCTTCTCATCGAAATCAAAAGAAAAACATCTGTTCAACGATATAAGTGAGGTAAAGAGCCTACTCTCTTCTCCAGCCTACTTTGTCATGTTTGATCTGCCATTCACTCCCCTTTTTCTTATTATTATGTTTGCGATTCATCCATATATAGGATTAGTCGGTGTGGGTGCCGTTGTTTTTATTCTCATGACAACATTGCTTTCTCATTGGGTTAAATCTAAGCACTTTAAAACCACTTACTTAAGCCAGCTCGCAACACAAAGAAAAAACGACGAGTGCTTTCAAAAACACGCCACGATCTTTAGCCAACATCAACAACAAGGTTTAAGTCAGACCTACCAAGAAATATTGGCGGAGAAGAGCTGGTCTCGAAGCCATTTAGATCAAGCCACCTGTTCACTGAGTGCATTTTCTCGTTACATACGTATGGTCCTTCAACTCATCATCATGGCTGTCGGAGCAAGTCTAGTCATTCAAAATGCCATGTCTGCTGGTGGAATGATTGCGGGTTCAATCCTAATGGCGAGAGCACTCCAGCCAATTGAGATGCTCTCTAGTGGTATTCAAGCATGGAAAACTGGTTTGGATGCAAACAAACGCTTAGCTAAGGAATTTGCTTCTCATACTAAACATACCGAGCGAACCGAGTTGGAAACAATTAAAGGTGATCTGGTCATCGACAACGTCACATGGTTCGCCTCTGAAAACCTTAACAAGCCGACTCTTAATGGTTTGAAGCTAAGACTGGAATCAGGAAATCGAGTCGCATTGATAGGCCCTAGCGGGTCAGGTAAGTCTTCCCTCTGCAAAATGATCACTAACGGCATATCGCCCTCAAAAGGTGGCATTTCTATCGATGGACTCAATGTTGAGTTGTGGAATCTGAATCAGTTCAAACACACCGTCGGTTATGTTCCTCAGCACATCGACTTTTTACATGGCACTGTCAAACAAAATATCGCCCGATTTGATTCCAACGTTACGGATAGCCAAATCGTCAGATCCGCTATTCAAGCCGGTGTGCATGATGCTGTTGTCGCCTTACCGAATGGATATGAAACGATTATCGGTTCTTTTGGTCATCAGTTATCTGGTGGACAAGCCCAGAAACTTGCCATCGCAAGAGCATTGGTTTTCTCACCTAAGCTACTCGTGCTTGATGAGCCTGATTCCCATCTCGACAAAGAAGGCGAAGAGTTTCTTGTTTCGCTATTACAATTGGCGAAAGAGAAATCCATTTCTGTCGTGATGGTAACGCATAACCCAAGCTTACTCAGACATGTCGATTGGGTTGTTGAATTGAAAAACGGCCAGATAACGCAAGCAGGCGAAGCGAGTAAAGTGGTCCGGTCGCTCTTCAATGTCGCTTCCTCGGAGGTGTCGAATGGCTAGTATTCATCATGACGATAAAGGTATTCACTTCGACGATGGTAGAAAACTGATCTTTTCTACATTCAAAATACAGGTGTTCATCTGGTTAGTTCTTGTGACTACTCTTGGTGGCTTTGCTGCTTGGGCATACCTAGCCCCGCTTTCTTCTGCGGCCATTGCGCCAGGCGTGATTATCGTAGAATCAAAGCGAAAACCCATTCAGCACTTAGAAGGCGGGATTGTAGAAATCGTCCATGTTTCTGACGGCGACCATGTTCAAAAAGACGAACTGCTCATCACGTTAAGTCACACACAAGCTCAAGCATCGCTTCTAAGGCTAAGAGCTCAGTGGCAAAGTGATTTAGCGCGGCTGAACCGCTTACAATCAGAGTTAGCGAGTCATCAAGAAATTCAATTTGATATGAGATTACTCTCCCTTATGAGTGACCCAAACGTATCAAGCTTACTTGATACGCAGAGTAAACTTTTCAGCAAAAGACAATCGTTAAAATCCGGTGAATCCGATGTGTTACAGCAAAAAGTCGAGCAATCAAAACTTGATCTGCAAGGCTTCCAACAACGATTCTTAGCCGGAAATCGAAGCCTGAAGTATTTAGAAGAACAGGTACAAATGCACCAAGATTTGCTTGTTTCCGGTAACACATCCAAATCTCGCTTATTGGATTTACAGCGAGAACGCTCTCAATTACAAGGTAACGTTGCTGACCTCAAAGCTAGAATCGGACACGCCAAGCGCACCATCGCCGAAGCGAAATTAGAGCTGATCAACGCGGATTATACTTACGCCAAAACGCTCGGCGAAGAGATACAAGATTTAGAACGAAAGCTGAATGAAACCAGAGAAGCTATGGTCAATGCTCAAGATATTCTTACCCGGGTTGAAATAAGAGCACCTCAAAGTGGTGTGGTGGTTGGACTTAATGTGGTCTCCGAAAATGCCATCGTTCCACCCGGTGAAACCTTGATGGAATTGGTTCCGCAAAATGACGAGTTGATTGTAGAAGCGTTAGTGAAGCCAGAAGACATCGAAGCCTTACGAATTGGCTTGGATACCCAAGTAAGACTGACTGCATACAGTTTCCGTAAAACACCACCGATTCGTGGAAAATTAGTCCATATTTCGGCTGACCGCATTAGCGATCAAGCTACAGGATCTTCTGCTTACTTAGCGAGAGTATCGTTAGATAAGTCTGAGCTAGAAGCATTAGAAAACATCTCATTGTATCCGGGCATGCCCGCAGAAGTGATGATATTACTTGAGCAACAAACACCGCTCGAGTATCTACTCAACCCACTCTCTGTGAGCGCCTATAAGGCAATGAGAGAAATTTAACCAAGCGCACAAAGAAGATAAAGCCAAACTCATCGTGAGGTGAGGACGGAAAGCTCCAGATCTCAGGGATGAAGCCGAGATGGCTGGGCTGCCTCTATGTATCGAATGATATGTGAGGAAAAAACGATGGCAGAAGTAACCAATACAGCAGCAGGACTGAAAAGTAATGGTAGCAATGATACCAATATACTAGTAGATGGTCCTAACCTCCCCACCCCAGAATCTAGAGATGTCAACAATGACCTTTCTAACCTCAGCGGCGATAACCTCGAAGTACGAGCCGGTAAAGGCGACGACATTGTGCATGCCGGCAGCGGCGATGACTTTATCGCTGCTGGACGTGGATCGGACACAATTAAAGCAGGTGCCGGAAACGATGTGGTTGAAGCTTGGAATCATTCGCTCAATGCTGGTGATGAAGCCGGCGTTAACCGCGATTTAAGCGCGGCACGCGATAAAGATTTAGAAGCGCTAGGAGAAGAGTGTGTTGACGACATTGTGGTTGCAGGTGCCGGTGATGATTATGTTGAAGGCGGTGCGAACAATGACATTATTTATGGTGACAGAGGCGCTGGTGCAGAATTTGGCGAAAACCTAATCAGCGATGGTGATTTTGAAGCTTTTGACCTTGGCAATACATGGGGAACAGCGCCAAGCGCCGGTGCATGGAACGCAGAGGTTGGCAGTATCGAGATTCAAGAACAACTGCATGGCGGTGTCCCAGCTGATGGTTACGGGACTGATATCGCCAGTGGTCACTTCCTAGAATTAGACTCGCATGGCGCGAATTCAAATTCAACCGTCTCCCAAACATTTACGGTCGATGACGACGGTATATATCAACTCGATTTTTCCTACGCTTTCCGTAACAAAGGAGGCGATAGCACCACCGCTCCTTTCACAGTCCAAATAATGGCGGGCACCGACGTTGTATTCGAGAAGTCTTTCCAAGACATTGACGGCGTCGATGATGATTGGGATCTGTTTAGCGAAGATGTCGATCTCTCTTCAGGAAATTACTCACTCAATTTTATTGCCGACGGCGCAGAAGACACCTTTGGGGCTCTGATTGATAATGTGTCATTGAAGCAGGTACTGCATAACGATGTGCTCATTGGTGATAACGGGCCAGACGCTGCAAATGAAGGCGCTGCTGGGAACGATTTGATTCGAGGCGGTAAAGGGAATGACGTAATTATCGGCGATAACTTTGAAGCGCTGTCGTTTAACGAAGGAACCGGCGAGTTTGAATTAGCAGATCCAACGACATCCGTCGACCTATCAGCAAATTCAACCGCCTACAACGCTGATGGTTCTGTCGGCACCGTTGATACAGGTAATGCAAGCTCTGGCGGTACAGGTTATGGGGTAAATGGCGCAGCAGAGGCTGGCGTGCTTGCTCAAATTGGCTTCAGCTACGACGGCGTTACCGGTGAAGGTGCATCAGAGATGTTTTCCGTCAGCTTAGACGAACATACAATGATTGCTAAAGTCGGCATTTCCAACCTCTACTTAAATGAAGGCGACAATGGCGTAGATGAGGCAGGCCATTGGGCAGCATATCGGGAAGGTATTCTGGTCGCTGAGGGCGATTTCATTGCGAGCGATTTAGCGGATGGCAATAACAACAGCGGTTATCTAAACATCGGTCCTGATGACACTGGCTTTAAAGCCTTTGATGAACTTCAGTTTACTGCCGTTGGTTCTGCATTTGACAAAAACGGAAACGCTAATGCCGATTCAAGTGACTACTACGTAACTTCTGTTACCACCGATGGCCTAACGGGTGACGGAACCGATATATTGCGCGGTGGTCGTGGGGACGATGTCATTCTTGGTGGTGACAACGCCAAAGGTGGCATACCTGAACTCGATCCTGAGACGGGTTACTACGATGTAAGTAGCTTCAGAGGGACTATTGACGTCACTATGGAAGGCACCGAAGCGGGCTTCGAAAATTCGTTTGGTTACTTCACAAAAGACAGTGAAGGCAATGTAAACGCTGAAGTCATTTGGGGGAATGTGAAAGATCACCTTCCAAACTCTGAAGCTGGCAACAGCTTTAGTCTCGATTTGGGGCACTGTGATGATTGCGTTGATACGCTCGGGTTCTTCATTATCCCAGATGGCGGGAATGACGGTTTCGTCTCAGGCGAAAGTATCGCAATTGACTTAAACACTCAACAAGCGACCAGCTCTAACAATAGTGACCACCCCTTCTTGCTGGGCGTACAAGATTTAGTCGGTAGTAACGGCAACCTTACCTTAGATGTTAGCGGCATTAACAACTTCAATCCGGGTACAGAACTCGGAAATCAGTTCTGGAATGACAACCCCGGCGGTGATGGTGACTTCGATGATGTGGTAACCACCGTTGAAATCGACGACCAACCAGAGCAATTGTTTGGTGGTAAAGGCGATGATTGGCTTGATGGCGGAGACGGAATCGACCATATCAAAGGCGGTAAAGGCGATGACATCATCATTGGTGGTGGTGGTGCAGACGAAATCCGTGCTGGTAAAGGCAACGATACAGTAGCCTTTGATGCAGAGGATACTCTAATTCATGGTGGTAAAGGGTTCGATGTACTGGTCGCCAATGACCCTGGTGGTGTCGATATCGACATGTCGAAGGGGTCAAACATCAATGGGTTTGAAGCAGTCATAGGGGGAGACTCAGCTAATGACAAACTGACTATTTCTCTAGGTAAAACCTTCAATCAAAACCATGACCTTGATGGTAATAGAGCAAAGAACGACGACCAAGTTGCTGAATTCTTTGCTTTAGGAATTGAAGATATCGACGCTAGTCATCTTCAAGGATTCCAATACCAAACCGCAACATCAGTGACGCTAGACCAAGATATGCAAGATAAACTTGGACTCGATGGAACTGAAACGATTACCGCTTATAGCTTCACCAAAGGAGGCAAAGAAGTCATCATCTACACTGATGCATCCTTTGATGGTGATTTCATTGGCGTTAATGAAGTTTAATTGCTTTTTGAACTAGTAAATCAGAAGCAAAGTTAAAGGACTTATTGCTTGTGTAATAAGTCCTTTTTGCTTCAAAGAGCTACTCAACTAATTCCTATACAAACCCTAAATAAGAACGGCGCTCAATGAGCGCCGTTTTGTTAACTGTGTGAATACCGTGCAATTAGCTAAGGGGTCTTAGATAAGCAAGGAAACGCTTCTCTGCGAATTTGAAAATCGCGATGATGATGAACGTTAGTGCCATGTAGAACAGACCTGCCGTTAGGAAAGACTCGAATGGGGCATAGTAACGAGAGTTAACCAAACGAGCTGCACCGGTTAGATCCATAATGGTTACGATACCCGCTACCGCAGAGCCGTGAAGCATGAAGATAACTTCGTTACTGTAAGCCGGTAATGCACGACGTAGAGCACTTGGTAAGATGATACGACGGTAAGTCTTAGGTGTGCTCATGCCGTAAGCTTTTGCTGCTTCCACTTCACCTTTCGGTAAGCCATTAATCGCACCGCGAATGATCTCAGCAGTATAAGCTGACGTGTTAAGAATGAATGCCACCAAAGCACAGAACCACGCGTTTTCCCATAATGTGTCTTTCACTGGGAAGAATTGGTCCATACCGTAGTAAATCAGGTACAGCTGAACCAGTAATGGCGTACCACGGAAGAAATAGATGAATGACCAAGCCGGAGCATTAATCAGCATATTTGGACTGTTACGAGCGATAGCTAGTGGTATGGCGACGAATAAGCCAATGATCAAAGCAACGCAAACCATCCAAGCCGTTGTCCATAAACCACCAAGGTAAATCGGCAGGCTTTCAATTATCAATGAAAAGTCCATAACTACCTCGCGTGGATACTGAATTTACGTTCAACCAGCTTAAGTAAGCCCGTTGAAACACTGGTGAAGAATAAGAAGATAATTGCCACAGTCATGTAGAAAGTGAATGGCATTTTGGTTGAACCCGCCGCCAGTGCACTAACACGTACCATGTCTTCTAGGCCAATAATCGAAACCAGCGCAGTGGTTTTAAGTAATACCAGCCAGTTATTCCCAAAACCCGGTAATGCGTGACGAATCATCTGCGGTAGCAGTATGCGGTGAAACGCCTTTACAGGGCTCATACCATAAGCTTTTGCCGCTTCCATTTCACCGCTGTCGACAGCCATGATGGCACCACGGAACGTTTCTGCCATATAGGCACCGAAAATAAAGCCTATGGTTAAGACACCAGCAACAAATGGGCTGACATCAATATAATCAGGTAAGTAAGCGGTCCATTCGTGGTTAGGATCACTGGATGCAAACCACTCGTTGAGCCACTCGTTCATGGAATACAAACTGTTGTTTAAAAGGATTTGTCCACCAAAGAAAATCAGCATCATCAGTACGAGATCTGGAATGCCTCGAATGACGGTTGTGTAGAGGGTTGCAATAGCACGAGCCCAGCGATAAGGCGCGAGTTTTGCTAAGGCACCTAGCATACCAAGAACCATAGCTAAAATTAGCGACAGCAAGGCAACTTCGATTGTGAGCACCGCCCCTTTCAGGATCGACGCTTCATATCCTTGTAAATCAAACATAATGGATTCCAACAGAACTGCGAAAAAGTTGGTAAGACAGGGAGAGGAGAACCTCTCCCTTAAGAATTGACGCTAAAGATTACTGACCGTATACGTCGTAGTTGAAGTATTTAGCCGCGATATCTTGGTAGATGCCTTTTTCACGTAGTGAAAGGATTGCCGCATCTAATTGCTTAGTCAGATCTTTGTCTTGCTTACGAACAGCAATACCCATACCTTCACCGAACCACTTAGGATCCGTTAGAGAGGGGCCAACAAACTCGTAGTCTTCACCACCAGCTTTGTTCAGCACGCCTTCTTCTAGAGCAGATGCATCACCTAGTACAGCAGCAACACGACCGTTTGCTAGATCAAGGTAAGCTTCGTCGAATGAACCGTAACGAACGATCTCTACTGTATCGCCGTAGTTGTCTGTTAGGTATTTATCGTGAGTTGTTGCACGTTGAACTGCAATCTTTTGACCGCTTAGATCATCAAAGTTAAGGCCTGCACCTTTCTTAGCGATGAACTTGTTTGGGATAAGTGCGTATTTACCAGTGAAGTCGATTTTTTTCTTACGCTCTTCCGTGATAGACATTGCCGCGATGATCGCATCATATTTACGAGCAAGTAGAGAAGGAATGATACCATCCCAGTCTTGTGCAACGATCTTACACTGCACCTGCATTTCAGTACAAAGTGCGTTAGCCATATCGACATCGAAGCCTTTCAGTGACCCGTCAGCTTCTGTCCAGCTAAATGGAGGGTAAGCACCTTCAATACCAAAGCGTACTGTTTTCCATTCTTTTGCTTGAGCTACGCCCGTTGCAGCAGTTGCAGCAAGTGCCGCGACTAATAACCACTTTTTCATATCCCTACTCCTGTGATTTAGGTTTTTATGTTTTGCTAGTTTTAATATTGTGTTTGTTGTTGCTTATTAACTTACTTGTTGTGTTTTATTGTTCACACCGTCGCTGTTTACCGTTGGCAACGGCGTTTCAATTCTGATTAGTAAATCGATGAGATAAATTGTTGTAAACGTTCAGATTCAGGTTCCGTAAACAGTTTAGCTGGATCGCCCTGTTCTTCCACTAGACCTTGGTGCAGGAACATCACATGGTTTGATACGTCACGAGCAAAAGCCATTTCATGTGTTACCACAAGCATGGTTCTTCCTTCTTCTGCTAGATCTCGCATTACACCGAGTACTTCCCCTACTAACTCAGGGTCAAGTGCTGATGTTGGCTCATCAAACAGCATCACTTCCGGATCAACCGCTAACGCTCGAGCAATTGCCGCTCGTTGTTGTTGTCCACCGGATAAATGACCTGGGTAGTAATCTTTGCGCTCATACAAGCCTACTTTTTTAAGTAGTAGTTCTGCATTTTCAATCGCTTGAGCTTTAGGTACACCTAATACGTGAACGGGTGCTTCGATAACATTTTCGAGAACGGTCAGGTGAGACCAAAGATTGAAGCCTTGAAAAACCATCGCTAAGCGTGAACGGATACGCTGTACTTGTTTTTCGTTGGCAGGAACAGATACGCCTTGGCGGTTGTTTTTCATTTGAATTAATTCGCCATTAACCCAAATCTCGCCTGCAGTTGGTGTCTCTAAAAGGTTGATACATCTAAGGAAAGTACTTTTACCCGACCCTGAAGATCCGATAATCGATACAACATCGCCTTTATGCGCAGAAAGTGAAATTCCCTTTAAAACTTCATTTTGACCAAACGTTTTGTGTAGATCCTTTATGTCCAGCGCTGGTACATCTTTCATGCGCTTTCTCTCCCAAGTTTGTGAAAATGCAAGGTACTCCGACCTTTTCATGCGATACAAACTAGCACCACACGAAACAACATGCAACAAATTATTAACCTGATAAATTGGAATAAATAGCGATTCACTCTGACTTATTATGCAAAAGGTAGCGTTTTCGCCTCAATTTAATGAATGAGTTCTATCAATAAGCTGCAATTACACCCCTTACATTGTTTAAATAAAGTTAATCAAAATGAGATTCTCGTAGCTGGATGTCTCACAAGAAAAACACGTTTTGTGAACTTATAAACATTACTGTCGACAAAATATAGCGCATACATTCAGCACACTGCCCTCACCTTAAAGCACAATTATTTTAAGGTTATTACATTGTAAGCATTTCACTCGGAACAGTTGGGAAGCAAGTAATAGTGAAATAACTCAGTAAGAATTGAGTATTGAACTCGAGCCATGACGACAAAGGCTCGAAGAAGATAGGTAAACGTCAGTTTGTGAAAACAAATTACACTTTTTATCAATGGTACGTTAATGAATCGCTGCGTTTTGTAGCTTTCTTTCACATACACTCATAAAGTGATCAAGATCAATCACCCTAAAGGGTAAGCTTGTTAGACTCCTCAACACAAAATAAGGCATTAAAAATGCCAAACATTTCTTTTAACTTAACTGCATAAAGCACAGCAAAACCGTGCAACATAATGTTAATGAGTTATAACTAAGAAATAACGCAATTACGCGAACTTATAGAATTCAATTTTAGAATTACTAACAAAAAATATGAGGAATCTATGTCAGACGTTGTCAATAATGCGAACTCTGAAGTAGAAGAGAAAAGCTATAAAGAGCTACACCGCCCTGCTTCTGAATTTGAGAACCGCTCAGATTATCTAGATCACGAACTTCAAATCATGAAGCCTCGCCGCTTTGGCCTAAACCTTCCTGGCCGTGACTTCCGCTTTGAACTAGAAGACCTTGTTCCTGCACTGGCTGGTACCATTGGTATCATCGCGATGTACTCTGCAGTAATGATGTCTTGGGCTGAAGGCCTAACTCAAGCTTGGGATCACGTAAACCTTGGTAAAGACTTTGCGATTGAAGTCGCTCGTGTAGAAATGCTTATCCCTGCACTGCTGTTCTGTATCCTTGCTTCTGGTTTCTTTAACCCTAAAGCTAACCTTGCCGGTAACCACGGCCCAATGATTCCTCTTATTGGTACCATCGCTCTTGCTGGTGCTCACCCTCTTGCATTGGCAATCCTTATCGGTGTCTTCGGTCTTATCCTAAGCTTCCTAAAAGGTGGGTCTAAACTTGTTAACCTTACCTCTGAAGGTACGGCGGGTGGCTTGCTCATCTTCTTGGGTCTAACCGGTACAATGAGCCAAATCAACTCAATTCAAGCTTGGGCTGTTGGTCTTCAGTCTGACACTGTCGCTGCTGGTAGCATGGGTTACATCGGTTTGATTGTTCTAGCCGTTACCATCGGTCTATATGCATTCCTTGCTAAAGTGAACAAGCGTTGGTTAGCAATCCCTGTTTGTGCTTTCACTGGTCTAGCTATTGCTCTAGTACTTGGTGCTGGTTTCGATATCAAATTCGTAACTGAAACAGGCATTCCAAACCTAAACCCAATCTACTGGTGGGGTTCTACTGAAGAAGGTTGGATGCTTGGTTTACCAAACGTTGAGCACTTCATCGCTTCTCTACCATTTGCAATCCTAGCAGTAGCAATGTGGTCACCTGACTTCCTAGGTCACCGTATCTTCCAAGAACTGAACTACCCTAAAAAGTCTGAAAAAGTACTGATGGACGTAGACGACACAATGACTATGTGTTCAGTTCGTCAAATGGTAGGTACAGCAGTTGGTGGTGGTAACATCACTTCATCTTGGGGTACTTACATGATCCCAGCGGCTATCGCGAAACGTCCAATCCCTGGCGGCGCAATCTTGCTTGGCTCTCTATGTATTATTGTTGCGATTCTTGGCTTCCCAATGGACGTAGCAGTATGGCCACCAGTGATGCGTGTTGCGCTACTTGTAGGTGTATCTCTACCTCTACTTGAAGCGGGTATGCAGATGGTTAAAGATTCAAAAGACTCTCAAGCAGCTGGTATCTGTATCTTCGGTTCAGCGGTTGTTAACCCAGTATTAGCATGGGCACTGACTATGCTTCTTGATAATAATGGTCTAATTGGTGATAAAGAGCGTGCAAAGCGTCTATCATTTGTAGATAAGATTGTTATCCCTGTTGGCGTTTTAGTTATCTGTCTAGTGGCAATGCTTGCAGTTGGTATGCTAGAAGGTCAGTATGGTCTAAAAGCTTGGCTATAATAGTCCTTACTACACAAAAGTAGTATTAGGATTAAAAAAAAGTTTGGGTGGCAACCCCTGCCACTCAAATTTTTTCAACTTTTTTTGGCATTTATTGATTTAGTTTAAGGTTTGCAGAAATTTTTTAGCGTAGTCTTGAATACATAGAGTAAAGACAACATATAAAAGGTAGTGACAATATATATAACCATATGATGCTTATATGCTCATATATATTGTTATTAATAAGAGTGTACTACCCTTACGAGGGGCGCTGGCTCAACAGTGTTAATGTACGTATTTTTTCTACTAAAAAGGTAGGTATGTCATGGCAGAGCAATTTGCTAAAGCTTGGGAAGATTTTGCTGCAGGTGAGTGGCAAAGCGAAGTAAACGTTCGTGATTTCATTCAAAAGAACTACACGCCGTATGAAGGCGACGAGTCTTTCCTAGTTTCTGAGGGTACTGAAGCAACTAACAAGCTTTGGTCTTCGGTAATGGAAGGTATCAAACAGGAAAACGCAACTAAAGCACCTGTAGATTTCGATACTTCTGTTATCTCTACCATTACTGCTCACGATGCAGGTTACATTGAGAAAGATCTTGAGACTATCGTTGGTCTACAAACTGAGAAGCCACTAAAACGTGCAATCATCCCTAACGGTGGTGTACGTATGGTTGAAGGTTCTTGTAAAGCATACGGTGAAACTCTTGACCCAATGGTTTCAAAAATCTACTCAGAATACCGCAAAACACACAATGCTGGCGTTTTCGATATCTACACTCCTGATATCCTAAAATGTCGTAAGTCTGGTGTTCTGACTGGTCTTCCTGATGCTTACGGCCGTGGTCGTATCATTGGTGACTACCGTCGTGTTGCACTTTACGGTATTGATTTCCTAATGAAAGACAAGCAAGCTCAATTTGCTTCTCTTCAAGAGCAATTCGAAAACGGTGAAAACCTAGCAGAAACAATGCAACTGCGTGAAGAGATCTCTGAGCAACATCGTGCTCTAGGTCAAATCAAGCAAATGGCTGAGAAATACGGTTTCGATATCTCTGAGCCAGCTCAAACAGCTCAAGAAGCTATCCAGTGGACTTACTTCGGCTACCTAGCTGCTGTTAAATCTCAAAACGGTGCTGCAATGTCTCTAGGTCGTACTTCGACTTTCCTAGACATCTACATCGAGCGTGATATCGCTGCTGGCAAGATCACTGAAGAACAAGCACAAGAAATGATCGACCACTTCGTAATGAAACTGCGTATGGTTCGTTTCCTACGTACTCCTGAGTACGATGAGCTGTTCTCTGGCGACCCAATCTGGGCAACAGAGTCTATGGGTGGTATGGGTATCGACGGTCGTACGCTAGTAACGCGTTCGAACTTCCGTTTCCTAAACTCTCTATACACTATGGGTCCTTCTCCAGAGCCAAACATCACTGTTCTTTGGTCTGAGCAACTACCTGACGGCTTCAAGCGTTTCTGTGCGAAGGTATCTATCGATACTTCTTCTATCCAGTACGAAAATGATGACCTAATGCGTCCTGACCTAGAGTCTGATGATTACGCTATCGCTTGTTGTGTATCTCCAATGATCGTTGGTAAGCAAATGCAGTTCTTCGGTGCTCGTGCTAACCTTGCGAAAACAATGCTTTACGCAATCAACGGCGGTGTGGACGAGAAACTTAAGATGCAAGTTGGTCCTGTTTCAGACAAGATCACTGACGAAGTTCTTAACTACGATGACGTAATGGGTCGCCTAGACACATTCATGGACTGGTTAGCTAAGCAATACGTGACTGCACTAAACAGCATTCACTACATGCACGACAAGTACAGCTACGAAGCGTCTCTAATGGCTCTTCATGACCGTGATGTTCGTCGTACTATGGCTTGTGGTATCGCTGGTCTATCTGTTGCAGCTGACTCACTGTCTGCAATTAAGTTTGCTAAAGTGAAGCCAATCCGTGACGAAGACGGTATCGCAACTGACTTCGAAATCGAAGGCGATTACCCTAAATACGGTAACAACGACTCTCGTGTAGATGATATTGCTTGTGAACTAGTTTCTACGTTCATGAACAAGATCCGTAAGCTTAAGACTTACCGTAACTCTATCCCTACACAGTCAGTTCTTACTATCACGTCTAACGTTGTATACGGTAAGAAAACTGGTAACACTCCAGACGGTCGTCGTGCTGGCGCTCCTTTCGCTCCTGGTGCAAACCCAATGCACGGTCGTGATGAGAAAGGTGCTGTAGCATCACTAACGTCTGTAGGTAAACTACCATTTGCTGACGCACAAGATGGTATCTCTTACACGTTCTCTATCGTGCCAAACGCACTAGGTAAAGAACAAGACAGCCAACGTGCTAACCTTGCAGGCCTAATGGATGGTTACTTCCACCACGAAGCTGGCATTGAAGGTGGTCAACACCTTAACGTTAACGTTCTTAACCGCGAAACTCTTGAAGACGCAGTTAAGCACCCTGAGAAATACCCTCAGCTAACAATCCGTGTATCTGGTTACGCTGTTCGCTTTAACTCTCTAACTGCAGAGCAACAAGCTGACGTAATCGCACGTACATTTACTGAGTCTCTATAAGCTCACGCTCAATAGACAGTAAATAATATTAGCCTCGCCAATGTGCGGGGCTTTTTTATATCTGAAATAAATCGCACTACACTCACCTATCCCGCGAAATGTTAGGTTGAGCAAAAAAGCACCCTGCCATTCACTTTTTTTCCACAAATTCTGTCAAATTACGGTAATATCGCGGTTCATAATTTAAGAGTAACTGCTCCATGAAATACCTGCGTTGTTTACCCCTGATTCTTCTCTCTTTCTCATCTTTAGCCTCTGAGCGTTCTACGTTAACTTTTGCTTTAGATAATGATGGTATTTTTGGTGTCGACCAAGACTATACCAACGGCTTATTTCTGGGTTACACATCATCAAGTATTACGCCATATAACTGGGTAAAACCATTGAGTCTTTCCTACTGGGGCGCAAGCTCTCTAGACAAGTGGGAAATCACCATTGGCCACAAGATGTATACGCCTTCTGACATTGAGTTAGAAACGCCATCGCCTAATGATCGCCCATACGCAGGTTACCTTCACACTGAATTCAATTACATCAGCTTAAACCCACAGCAAGCCCAGCGTTTTAATATCACGTTTGGTACTACGGGCGAACGTGCACTGTCTGAAGATGCTCAAAAGCTGGTTCACTCGATCACAAAATCAGATGAGCCGATGGGTTGGGAATACCAAGTCGATGATGAATGGGCGGGAAGCGTTGGTTACCTAAGCCATTTCAACCTAATGCGTAATCAAGCTCTTGCGAATACTGACTACGAAATCTCTAACGTTTCTGAAATCAACGTCGGTAACTTTAGAAGTGACATTTCAACGGGCTTCATGTTTCGTTGGGGTACAGACTTAGGCGGTAACTTTGGTGCAGCTAACATCACCACAGAAAACCCATTCAAACCGGGCATGATCGGCGCATCAAACGCTGGTTGGTTTACCTATGCAGGCCTCGAAGGTCGCTACCGATTCAACGACCTGACTATCGAAGGCGATCGCTCAGGTGTTGATGAGTACGCTAATAAAAACAACGAAGATCCAGCGATCTACGATGTGACTTTAGAGAACATTCAAGCAACTGCTGTATTGGGTGTCGCTTGGTATAACCGATACGTTGGTGCCTCTTTAGCGCTAACCGCAAAAACACCGGATTACGAAGAAGCGAAAGAGTCAGTGTACACCACTGGCGGTATCACAATGTTTGCTTTCTTCTAGCCACCAGTAAGGGCTTTCGTCCTTTACTTTTCAAGTTTAATAAAGGCAATCATCTTCACAGGTGGTTGCCTTTATTTTTAAAGGTCTCGTTACCATTTGACCCTATTTTATGTACCGTTTTTGTAATAAAATAAACGGTATAAATTCCTCTACGAGAATAGCTCATGTCTACAACTGGTCGCATTCACTCATTCGAATCTTGTGGTACTGTCGATGGCCCTGGTATCCGCTTTATTGTGTTTCTTCAAGGCTGCTTAATGCGTTGTATGTACTGTCATAACCGTGATACATGGGATCTTCATGACGGAAAGGAAGTAACGGTCGAAGAGATCATCAACGAAGCAAAATCATACCGTCATTTCATGAAAGCATCGGGCGGTGGTATCACCTGTTCTGGTGGTGAAGCGATGCTACAACCTGAGTTTGTTCGTGACTTTTTCCGCGCAGCTCAAGCTGAAGGCATCCACACTTGTCTTGATACTAATGGCTACATTCGTAAGCACACTGAAGTGGTTGATGAAGTCCTAGAAGCCTCTGATCTAGTTATGTTGGATCTTAAGCACATGCGAGATGAGATTCACCACGATTTCATTGGTGTATCAAACAGACGTACTCTGGATTTCGCACGCTACTTACACAAAATCGGTAAGAAGACGTGGATTCGTTATGTGATTGTCCCTGGCTACACGGACACACCTGAAGATGCTCATCTGCTAGGCGAATTCATCAAAGACATGGATAACATCGAGAAAGTAGAACTGCTTCCATACCATAAGCTTGGTGCACATAAGTGGGAAGCACTTGGTTTTGACTACCCTCTTGAAGGTACAAACCCGCCAAGCAAAGAGAAAATGGACGAGATTGTTGCTGTTCTTAGCCAGTACCATTCAAACGTAAAATACTAATCTAGACTGACGTTCATAGTGATTTCAAGCGCCTCAATTTCGATTGGGGCGTTTTCTTTTCGAGCCAAACAATCCTTTCACTTTTCTTTACAACTTTTGTTTATCAATTCAAAAAATCATATTAAATCCGTGTTGAGATCATGTTTCCACTCGTAGGAATGCTGTTACTCTTACTGCAACAAAAGAATACAACATTTAGTTTTTTAGTGAGGCTCCTCCCATGGAAATGACCAATGCTCAGCGTCTAATTCTATCAAATCAATACTACCTAATGTCTCAAATGGATCCTGAGAACTCCGCTAAATACCAACGTCTACAAACGATTGTAGAACGTGGTTACGAACTCCAAATGCGTGAGCTTAACAAAGAGTTTGGTTGTTTGACTGAAGCAGAATGTCGCGAAATTATCGACATCATGGAGATGTACCATGCAATGCAAGAGTCGAACAAAATGCTTGCAGAACAAGAACGTGCTGAAGTAGACCAACGTCGCCTGCAGTTCTTAGGTTTTGATATCGCTTCTGAAGCGCAGATCGTACACTACGTGCGTTTCCTTGTTGATTCTGAAGGTCTTTACCCTCAATTCGACAAAGCCGATCACCACTTCAATAGCCAAATGCCAATGCTAGAGAAGTACCGTCGCATGCTAACAACATGGCGCAACTGTCCTCGTCAGTACCACCTATGTGCGACAGAGCTATCTCAAATCTTTAGCGCTTAATACGTTAATAGATCAGCGATAAATTTTTAAAAAGTTTCAAGAAAAAGGGTTACTCATCGTGAGTAACCCTTTTTTTATTCGAATCACTTGAACTAGAAAACGCAAGCAGCCCTATCTGGCAGGGTAG
>NZ_JBFRVF010000002.1:0-55108 GCF_041475025.1 Vibrio sp. 10N.222.49.C12
CCTCCTCCTACTCGATTGGTTCAGTATTCATTATTTATAACGAATGCCGCGCTCCACTTCTGGGTCTTCCATGGTCTTAAAGCGCTTGTGCAGCCACATCCACTGTTCTGGTGCTCTTAAGATAATCTTCTCAAGGTAGCGGTTCATGTAGGCGGCAGCCGCTTTCTCATCTTTCTGTGGATAGTCATCTTCGATCGATTCATCGGCCATGATCTCATACTTGCCATCGGCATTTCTAAAACCAGAACCCGGAACAAGTGCGCATCGGCTCGTATAAGCCAGAATACTAGTGCCTGTTGTAGTACATGCATCTTCTACAGCGAAGAAAGGCACAAACACAGACTTGTTACGACCGTAATCATGATCCGGTAGGTAGAAAAGGATCTCACCCTGACGCAGGATTCGAATCATACGCTTCACGTCTTTACGGTGAATCAGGCGGTTGCCGTTTTGAGTACGACCACGGTATTGAATGAATTCATAAGCCGGATTGTTGTGCGGGCGATAAACACCTAAACCAGAAATACCTAATACAGCCATTGCTCGCGCAGTGATCTCTAGATTTAAGGCATGCACACAGCATAGAAGAACACCTTTACCGTTGGCTTTATGTGTACGCAGTGTTTGGGTGTCTTTATCTACTAGGATTCGCTTGAAACGCCACGTTGGCCAAAACCAGGTAATACCTGTTTCGATGAGTGCCATACCGGTGTTCTTGAAGTTCTCACTGACCATTGCCGCGACTTCATCTGCAGGCTTATCTGGGAAGGCGAGTTCCAAGTTACGTGTTGCGACCGCGACGCGCTTTTTACCATAGCGAGCACCCAAAGAGCCTAACGATCGGCCTAACAGCAGTAAGAGGCGATAAGGGAGAACGTTAACGATAAGCGCCAATAACCCAAAACCGAACCATACTCCCCAGTATTTAGGGTGGAGTAACGCCAGAGTAAAAGGTGGCTTAGTAATAACGTGTTGTGCAGTGCTGTTTGTCGGAGAAGTTTTCGTCGTCATAACCATCACTTAAGATTTGATTGCTACTTAATTTGATTGTTACTTAATCTGAGCGCTTAGCAGAGCCCAATAAGCATCAAAGTTTTCTGTCGGTTGATATTTGAAGTCTGAGCGAACAAATCGATTCAAGCTGCCTTCAACTTGACCGAGTAGTTGAGCGGCTAAGATTTTCTCATCAACCGGGAATGATTTCCCTTCACGAAGCTTTCTTTCACGCAGGATCTGGCGAAGTTGCGTCTCAATGCGTTCGAAAAGTTGGTTGATGCGATCACGCAGGCGTTCATTTTCAAACATTAGAGCATGACCAGATAAAATTCGAGTCAGGCCTGGGTTACGTTCTGAGAAAACTAAGATAAGTTGTAGTACTAGGCGTATGCGCTCTAGCGTGTCTTTCTCTTCATCCAGAATACGGTTGATTCGAGACATCAACGCTTCTTCAATGAACTCGATCAGGCCTTCAAACATGCGGGCTTTGCTTGGGAAGTGGCGGTATAACGCAGCTTCAGAAACACCCACTTGCTTGGCCAACTTTACCGTTGTGATACGAGAAGCACCTTCGGTCGATTCCAACATTTGTGCGAGAGCTTGTAGGATTTCTTCACGACGGTTTGATTTTCGAGTACCAGCCATCTATTTACTTCCTTTCCTAAAGATGAGGATTGAGTGAAGAAGGATTATAAACACCATTCAATTCTGTTTCCTAGTTTTGTAAGCCCTAGGTCAACAGAATCGAGAGGTGTCAGCAGATTATCAGAGCAAATTTGTGCGTTTATACATTAATAAGCTGTTGGATCTGATCGAGGATCTGGAAACCAAGTGTGTCTTTGCTTTCCAGTGGCAGAGATTTATCGCCGCCTTTCCAATAAAGGTGCAGCTCATTGCTACTGCTATTGAAGCCTTGGCCTTCAACTGAGACGTCGTTGGCGCAGATCATATCGAGGTTCTTTCTTTCCAGTTTACCGCGTGCGTACTTCTCAACATCTTGAGTTTCTGCTGCGAAGCCGACAGTAAATGGGCGACCCTCGGTCATTGAAGCGACAGAAGCGACAATATCTGGGTTTTTAACCATTTGAATGGTCATGTCGTCTTTACCGTCGACCTTTTTAAGCTTTTGGTCTGCAATGGTCTCAGGGCGGTAATCGGCAACTGCGGCGCAGCTGATGAAAATATCGTGTTGAGAAGCGTTAGCAGTAACGGCATCAAACATCTGTTGTGCGCTGTCGACATCAATACGATTAACTTTATTTGGCGTTGCTAATGAAACAGGGCCGCTGATTAGAGTCACTGTTGCGCCTTGTTTCGCGGCTGCTTCAGCCAGTGCATAGCCCATCTTGCCCGAGCTGTGGTTGGTAATGTAACGCACCGGGTCAATCGCTTCACGAGTCGGGCCTGCAGTAATAAGCACAGAACGGCCAGCAAGTGGCTTAGGTTGGAAGAAGTCTTCACAGCGATGCACGAGCTGCATAGGCTCTAGCATGCGACCCATTCCCACATCACCACACGCTTGTTCGCCAGCCGCCGGTCCCCAAATCTCACAACCACGACGTTTTAGTGTTGCGATGTTCTCTTGAGTGGCAGGGTGGCTGTACATCTGTTGGTTCATTGCCGGAGATACCGCAACTGGCGCATCGGTTGCTAGAACCAAAGTGGTCAGTAGGTCGTTACCCATGCCAGCTGTCATGCGCGCAATCAGATCAGCGGTTGCTGGCGCTAGTAATACCAAGTCAGCCCACTTTGCGAGCTCGATGTGCCCCATGGAAGCCTCAGCAGCAGGATCAAGCAAACTATCAGACACTGGCCTTCCAGAGACGGCTTGCATGGTGAGAGGAGTGATGAACTCCTTGGCTGCATTTGTCATCACGACTTGTACTTGTGCTCCACGCTCAATTAAGCGTCGAGTCAGTTCGGCACATTTATACGCAGCGATACCACCACTAATGCCAAGTAGGATTTTTTTCCCAGCTAGGCCTTGTAGGTCAGCGTTATCCAGTTGATTAACCAATGTTTGCATGATTCTGTTCCTTAATTTCTCTGGGACTTACGATATCAGAACAAAGGATTAGTGCCTAGAAGCAGAATTAGAACAGATTTGACGCTCATCAAGTTGGTGTTATCAAACTTATCAATTACACGGTTTTGCTAGTGACTCGTTTCCTTTGATCTCTATCGAAGGATCTCTGATTACGATCTCATTAAGGTGATGGGTTGTGTTCATGACCAATGATTGTCTTTATATGCCAATAGATAAAATACCTGCCGAATCGATGCCGAGAGAAAAGTTATTGAGTCGAGGGCCTGATTCTTTGAGTGATGCGGAATTGCTCGCGATATTTCTGCGAACAGGGACACAAGGAATGAACGTGTTGGAACTTGCTGACAAGTTGATCAAAGACTTTGGCTCGCTCCGTCATCTTTTTTCAGCAACGCAGGAAGAATTTTGTGCCCATAAAGGGATGGGGCAGGCCAAGTATGTTCAATTACAGGCTGTGTTAGAGATGACACAGCGCTATCTAGCAGAGACGTTATCTCGCGGAGATGCACTCACTAGCCCTAGTCATACTAAGCTTTATCTTTCGAGCATGTTGCGTGATCGCCAGCGAGAAGCCTTCTATATATTGTTCCTCGATAACCAAAATAGGGTAATCAAAGACGAAGTTATGTTTGAAGGAACCATCGATGCCGCATCGGTTTACCCACGGGAAGTGGTTAAACGGGCACTTCATCACAATGCGGCGGCATTAATCTTGGCTCATAACCATCCTTCGGGTGTCGCGGAGCCCAGCCAAGCGGATAGGAGGATTACACGCCGATTGACCGACGCATTAGCGCTGGTGGACATCCGAGTTCTCGACCATTTTGTCGTTGGAGATGGCGAAGTTGTCTCTTTTGCAGAGCGTGGATGGATTTGAATCACATTTTAGGTTGTTAGTTGCGTTAAATCTGCTATTATTCCGGCCACATTTTTAGACCTAAAATCAGCTCTGATTACTCAAGCAAGCTGCGCTGCACAAAAAAAGATCACGAAATCCGTAAAAAGGATCTGTTCGGGTCTTGAGCAATGCGTGTCAAGTTAGTATAATGCGCGACCTTTGATAGCCTTGTATGGATTTTCCATAACGGTTTTTACCTTCTATTTTAATTGATAGAGAGGTTCGGCCACCAAGGTTGATATCGAGCTGAAACGATTGGAGAAGACATTCATGTCCCGAGTATGCCAAGTAACTGGTAAGCGTCCAGTAACGGGTAACAACCGTTCACACGCACGCAATGCTACTAAGCGCCGTTTTCTGCCGAACCTACAAACTCATCGTTTCTGGGTAGAGAGCGAAAAACGTTTTGTTAAACTACGTCTAACTGCTAAAGGCATGCGTATCATTGATAAGAAAGGCATCGATGCTGTTCTTGTTGATATCCGTGCACGTGGCGAAAACGTTTAAGAGGAATTAAGCAATGGCTAAAGGCATTCGTGAGAAAATTCGTCTAGTATCTTCTGCAGGTACTGGTCACTTCTACACAACTGATAAGAACAAGCGTAACATGCCAGGCAAATTTGAGATCAAAAAGTTTGATCCAGTAGTTCGCCAACACGTTATGTACAAAGAAGCTAAAATCAAGTAATTGATGCTTTTTTTGCTCTTCTTCAGTAGAAGAAAGAATTGAAAAACCCAGTTTAATCGCTGGGTTTTTTTATATCTAAAATTTGAGGAACTCAATTATTTTTGCTTGATATAGCCTCTGATAGATAGAAATCTGTACAACATAGAAAGTATTGCCACTTTCACGATATACTGAATGTTCAATAGGTTAGATGAGCAGAATCAGATGAGATATCGTGGACGCCGGTGGAACAACATACTCATGTTCAGTGTGATCGCTTTTATTGGCGTGTTAAACCTTCCAACATTGATCAAAGCGTACCTTATCGAGCCTGAACCGCAGGTTGATAGCCCTTATCCTTATCTCCTGAACCCAACAGCAAAGCTTCAAGCGTTACACTTTGCTAAGTGGTCTGTCATTCAACAAGATAATCAATGGGTTTACCAGTTCGAAGATACTGACTTTCCTCAAGCCACCAATGCACAAGAGCTGTCACAACGTTGGAAAGAGCTTGTGGGCACGGAAGTCGACTCACAGACCTACACAGACCTTACGCCTCGGTTAAATACACCACACACCATCGAAGTATGGTATCAAGACCAAGAAGAGCCCCAGCGTATTACCTATTATCAATTGCCTGAGTTCTGGTTGTTAAAAAACTGGAATGATCAGTGGTTGGCGGTGTCTATTGAAGAGAGCTACCTGTTTCCAAGCTTTAACGCTAACCACTCCTCTAAATCGGACGACTAACTATGCCTGAATTACCCGAAGTCGAAGTAAGCAGAATGGGGATCTCGCCTCATTTAGTCGGTGAGACCATTAAAACTCTTACTTTTCGCACGCCCAAGCTGCGTTGGGATATCCCACAAGAGTTAAAAGCATTAGAAGGGCAGATGATTCGCTCCATCTCGCGTCGTGCAAAGTACCTATTGATTGAAACGGATACTGGCACTGCCATTGTTCACCTTGGTATGTCTGGCTCACTACGCGTATTAGACGCTGACTTTCCAGCAGCCAAGCACGATCACGTGGATCTTAAGCTCACCAATGGCAAAGTATTGCGCTACAACGACCCTCGCCGCTTTGGCGCTTGGTTGTGGTCTGCTCCCGACGAAACACACCCTGTGTTACTCGGTTCTGGCCCTGAACCACTAACCGATGACTTCAACGCTGACTACATTGCTGAGAAAGCAGAAAAGCGTAAAGTCGCAGTCAAGCAGTTCATCATGGACAACAAAGTAGTGGTCGGTGTCGGGAATATCTACGCTAACGAAGCCTTGTTCTCTGCAAAAATCCACCCGTTACGATCGGCAAACAAAGTGACCAAAGCCGAATGGATCTTGTTAACCGATGAGATTAAACAAGTACTCGCAACGGCTATCAAGCAAGGTGGTACTACGCTGAAAGATTTTTCTCAGGCTGATGGTAAACCAGGCTACTTCGCACAAGAGCTGCAAGTGTATGGTAAAGCAGGTGAAAAGTGTCCAAGCTGCGAAGCATTGATTCAAGAGCTAAAAATCGGACAGCGCAATACGTTTTATTGCGAAGAGTGCCAAGTATAGAAAATCTGAACTCGTGTTCACTTTTTATTGCTAGTCGATAGGCTAGCGAGTGGCTACAATTGTACTAATTATATGAATTGAGAATAGTAGAATGAAATATTTAGTAACTGGCGTTGCTGGTTTTATTGGCTCTGCAGTGTCAGAGCGACTATGTGCGGCAGGGCATGAGGTTGTTGGTATCGATAACCTAAATGACTACTACGAAGTCTCTCTGAAACATGATCGCCTTAAGCGTATCGAGCATGAAAAGCTTACTTTTATCGAGCTGGATCTCGCTGATAGAGAAGGTATCGCTGAGCTTTTCGCACAGCAAAAGTTTGACCGCGTGATTCACTTAGCGGCGCAAGCTGGCGTTCGTTACTCAATTGATAACCCAATGGCGTATGCCGATAGCAACCTTGTCGGTCACTTAGCTATTCTTGAAGGTTGTCGCCATAATAAGGTTGAACACCTCGTTTATGCTTCATCGAGTTCCGTTTATGGCTTGAATCAAAAAATGCCATTCCATACAGCAGACAGTGTTGATCACCCGATTTCACTGTACGCCGCGACTAAGAAGTCGAATGAGTTGATGGCGCATACCTATTCTCATTTATACGACGTACCAACGACAGGTCTTCGCTTCTTTACGGTTTACGGCCCTTGGAGTCGCCCTGATATGGCGATGTTCAAGTTTGCGAATCTAATCGTAGCGGGCAAAGAAATCGACATTTATAACAACGGCGACATGATGCGTGACTTCACTTATATCGATGATATTGTTGAAGGTATTATTCGTGTGCAAGACCGAGTTCCAGCCAAGCAACCAGATTGGACCGTTGAACAAGGGTCACCAGCAACCAGTTCTGCTCCGTATCGCGTGTTTAACATCGGTCACGGCAGCCCGGTTAAATTAATGGACTACATCGAAGCATTAGAAGGTGCTCTAGGTGTTGAAGCGAAAAAGAACTTCATGCCAATGCAGCCTGGTGATGTGTACGCGACTTACGCTGATACGGAAGATTTGTTTGAAGCGGTTGGTTATAAACCTCAAGTGAAGATCCAAGAAGGCGCGAAAGCTTTCGCAGATTGGTATAAGGCCTACTACTCGCTGTAGTAATTGATAGCTTTGAATTAAAAATAGCGCTCAATGAGCGCTATTTTATAGGTAATCGCATGATTGCTTTTTAGGTATAAGCATAAAGAGAGGGGGCAATTTAATGTGAGTGTACTTTTCCTAGACCTAGAATTTTGGTCTGAACTCTTTATCTAGTACTGCAAGGTGATAAAGGTTTGTTGATAGATTAAGTGCCATACTCTTTATTTTGTTCACAATCTTCATAAAGGCGACAGAATAGTCTTTTCTACCTTTATGTTTACGACTACCGATAATTGACGGCCGTTTACTACGCTGTAATCCAGCAGAAGAAACACCAAACATGGGGTGCTTATGAATCCAAGTATTCCTTAAGAATACATCAACTGGATAATTAAAAGTTGAACTTTGTTCGATGAAAGCTTGTGCCGCTTTGGGAGATATAGCATAGCAGGCGGTTCCTTGAGGAACTTTCAAATACTTTACAAGATGCTGTGTATCGTACTTATCAACTGAATAATGTAGTCTATTCTTACTGTCTTGTAAGCGAATAAAACCACACTGCTCAATATGCTGCTCGGCGATAGTCAAAGTATTGCGAAATATATCGATATCAATATCGGCATGATCTTCGAAGACTAAAATGGGTTCATTTAACTCTATGCATTTTTGCCAAATAAGATAATGGCTTGCATAACACCCCACTTCCCCAATTGCATGCGGTCTACCCATATTGTGTAAAAAAGCTCTATCGTGAATTCTTGTTAGTAGAGGATGTTCATCGGTTCGTGCATCCACTCCGATAAAAAACTCAAAATCAACCTGAGCATCCTTAAGGGCGTTAGCTGTTGATTTTTGCCTACAATGGTTTGCTTTTAAGGTAATACAGTATGATTTCATAAAGCTATATTGATGTATTTATTCACAAGAAATTATGTTATCACTCGTTTGGCTTTTTGTAATGATTGTTCGCTTTGTTAGAGGTTATGGTTGTGACGGGCTTCAAGAATATTGAGGCAGTATAGCTGATTGACTATTGTTGACTCTGTAGTGTAAGAGCGACTGTGTTAGGGGGGAGTTAAGTTATAAATATTAATAAAAATAGCGCTCAATGAGCGCTATTTTTTTGAAGGGAGGCTTATTTTTATGTTTTTCGTTTAATTTCATCTGCGACTTTTTGTGGCACAAACTGACTTATATCTCCGCCGTGTATAGCGACTTCACGAACAATGGTTGAAGAGAGGAAAGCATATTCTTCTGAAGGGGTAAGGAACACGCTTTCAAGCCCTGGTAGTAACTTGCGGTACATGCTAGTGAGTCCAAACTCGTACTCAAAATCCATGGTTGTTCTTAGGCCTCGCACCAACACATTCGCTTGCTGCTGTTTAGCAAAATCGACCAGTAACCCCGAAAATCCTTCAACAGACACGTTAGGTAAGTGAGACACCGCATCACGTAACAACTCTACACGTTCATCTAATTCAAACATGGTTTTTTTACTTGGGCTCGCTGCTACTCCAACAGTGATATGGTCAAACATGCTAGCGGCACGAACAATGATATCAAGGTGGCCATTGGTCACCGGATCAAAAGTTCCTGGATAAATAACGTGTGTGCTCATTTTAGCTGTCCTTGCTTAATGTAGTGTTCGAATTCAGTGCTTTACTAGAGTTTAAGGCCTTATCGAGTTGCTGCTTTACCATATCGAGTGTGATGTCTTTCATCAGGCCATCGCCTTTAGCACGGGTTCCCCATGGAAGGTCTGCGACTGGTTTACCTTGTTGTGCTTCTACGTGCTGTTGATAAACACTCACTACGATATCGAGATCGTTGTAAGGTCCTGTTCTACGAGGGTCGCTGTGTGCGTACAAGCCGATTACAGGCGTTGACTGCGTAGTTGCCAAGTGGGCTGGGCCAGTATCAGGTGCCAATACCACCGTTGCATGTTTGAGTACAGCGGTGAGCTGTTTTAGATTAGTTTTGCCTATTAAGTTGATAACTGGAGATTGGCATAGCGCTTCGATATCCTTACCAAGGTTTACCTCTCTTGGCGCTGGAGAACCACATAACACCACTTGCATGCCTTGTTCGACAGCATAGTCAGCAATAGCTGCGTACCGCTCTGTTAGCCAGTTGCGAGAATCTTTGCTAGCAGCAGGGGAGATAACCAAGGTCGGTTTGTCTGCCATGGTGCTGATTGCTAATTGTTCATCTTCAGGTGTTAAAGGGATATTCCATTGAGGCTTATCGAAGGGTACACCAATGTAGCGAGCAAATTCGGCAAAGTTATCCAATACATGAAACTTGTCTGAAATAGGTAGATGGCGATTAGTAAAGAGTGATTGCATTTCACGAGTACGGTTTTTTCCAAATCCCACTTTGCACTTCGCCTTTATCCCCCATGATAGTGCGCTGGCTCTGAGTGCGGCTTGCATATGCAGAAGAGCATCAAATTTACGATCAGATAGCTGACGCCATAATTCACGCATTCCTTTGAAGCCTTGTTTCTTATCGAAAACAATCACCTCAATACCGGGTAGCTCGCCGATCAGCATGGCTTCTATTTTACCTGTGATCCAAGTGATTTTCGTTTCAGGCCACTGCTTCTGGATGGCTTGAACCACAGAAATAGCATGACAAACATCACCAATCGCGGAGAGGCGAAGTATGCAAAGAGATTGAGGTGCAGTTGAGAACAGTGACATAAAGTGCCCGAAAAAAGTGAATAACATCAGAATTATGCAGATACTCGCATTAGTTGTAAAATAGCAATGACGAAAAGCGACCCAAAGGCCTCATAGATGGAAACGATTAGCACTAAGAACCAAACGATTTGGTACGACCCTGAACTTTTGGCTCAGGTACCAGAGGGCGATATCGATCAGATCTTTGAGGCTGAATATTGGCAGCAACAAGACGCCATTTCAGGCAGTGCTCAAGGACGAGGTACCACATGGTTCATTCAGCTTGATGATATACAGGCCGCATTGCGCCATTATCGCCGTGGCGGATTGTTTGGGAAGCTAGTCGAAGATCAATATCGTTTCTCTGATTGGAAAAACACGCGCTGTGCAATGGAGCTCAACGTTCTCAATGTCTTGGCTAATGCAGGTGTTAATGTACCGAAGCCCATTGCTGCTAGAGCCATTAAAAGCGGACTATTTTATCGTGCTGATCTGATGTCGGAACGGATTCCCAATGCGAAAGACCTGGTTGATGTCTTGGTAGCTAATCCGATAGGTGCGGACATTTATCAAAAAATTGGTCAAGAGATACGCAAAATGCACAATGCTGGCGTTGACCACACTGATCTCAACATTCACAATATCCTGCTTGATGATTCTCAAAAGGTGTGGATTATTGACTTTGATAAGTGCGGTCAGCAAGCGGGTAATGACTGGAAAGAAGGTAACTTGAATCGCTTAAAACGCTCATTCCTAAAAGAAGTAAACAAGCGTCAGATTCAATGGCAAGAGCAGGATTGGGAACCGTTATTGCAAGGTTACCAAGGTTAGTTGCTGTTAGTTAAGAGTGGTGACTAGCTAAGAATGGTCATTAATTAAGAATGTATGCCAAGGTTTTATCCAACGCTCCTCGGTTCTGCTCAACCACTTGATAAGCCGCTAAGCCTTTAGTTTTACGCAGCTCTGATTGTTTGAACAGTTGTTGGAGTTGGTCTGCGATATCTTGGCTATCTTGACAAATAACCACGGCATTGGCTTCCAGTAGCTTGTCAGTGATCTCGCTGAAGTTAAAATAGCTAGGGCCATTGAGTAAAGGTAACTGTAGTGCTGCCGGCTCTAGAAGATTGTGGCCACCTACCTTATCGCCCACAAGGCTTCCGCCCATAAAGCAGACATCAGCGCCACCGAGTAATACCAACATTTCTCCCATCGTATCCGCAATATACACTTCAACATCAGAGGTGATTGGTTGTTGACTTGTTCGAGTGATGGTGTTGAATTCTTGCTGTTTAGCCAGTTCCGTCACTTGGCTGAATCGTTCAGGGTGACGAGGTACAATCATCAATAACGCTCTTGGTTTGTCTTTTAGAAGTTGCTTATGAGCATCTAAAACAATTTCATCTTCACCTTGGTGGGTACTCGCAGCAATCCAGACATCACGATTAAAGCCGACTTGGTCCCTCAAAGCTTTACCTTTTTCTACTTGTTCAGAAGAGACTTCAATATCAAACTTGATTGAGCCTGTCACATGCACCGATGCTTTATCTAACCCTAATCGTATAAAGCGCTCAGCATCACTTGGGTATTGGCAGAGTACTTGAGAAAGGTTTTTCGCTAGAAGGTTAAAGACGGATTGGAATTTAGCATAGCGCTGGCACGAGCGCTCAGATAGGCGAGCGTTGAGTACTGAAATAGGAATCCCAGCTTTCGCGACGCAATGTAACGTGTTTGGCCAAAGCTCTGTTTCCATAATCAACATTTGCTTTGGTTTTACTGATTTAAGGAAGCCTCGTACACACCAAGAAAAATCAATCGGCATGTAGCGATGTTCGACCAAATCACCGAGTTTTTCTATCTGCTCTGCACCCGTGCTGGTTGTGGTGGTAACGATAATGGCTTGGTTTGGATTGCGTCGCTTCAGTTGCTTTATGATCGGTACGGCGGCAATCGATTCACCAACCGATACTGCGTGAATCCAGATAGGATTCTTACCTTGAGTTTGCGGTGTGATCCCGAAATGTTCTTTCCAACGCTGACCAAAACTTGGCTTTCCAGGTTTGCTCTTATAAAGCCCATACAGCAGTAGCGGAGAAGCTAATGACAATATGAGAGTATAGATAAGTCGTATAAGCATAAGAACAGTGACACCAGAAGGCAAAATCAATATTCAGAAGAGTATTTTCTTCAATCTCGAAAGTAAAGAGCGTTATAATTAAATGCTTAGTTGCGCTTTCAAACGGACATGGTGAATTTTATCTCATCGCTTATGCAAACCGATCAAACCTATCGTTTCTTGCTCTACGTCGAGCAAAATTATTCATTTGCTATTCTTCGCCCATTCTATGATTACGCGAAGCAACTCGGCCATGAGGTTAAGTGGTTGCTTGTTGGTGAAGACGCTTCTGAACATCTTTTACTGGATCAAGAGCAGAGCGTCTCTTTGACAGAAGCTATTGCCTTTAGTCCTTCTGCCGTTCTAGTGCCCGGTGATCGTGTTCCAGCGTTTATTCCAGGGGTGAAGGTACAAGTATTTCATGGTTTGAACGAGAGCAAACGTGGGAACTTATACCCTGAACGTGGTTTATTTGATTTGTATTGCACCGAAGGCCATGAAAGAACAAGCTCGCTTGAGCCGCTAGCTAAGCAGCGCGGCTATTTTCAAGTTAAAGAGACCGGGTGGCTGAAGCTCGATAGCTTGTTTAATTATCAAACCAGTGACAAGCATTTTGAAAGACCGCAAATTCTATTCGCTTCTACCTTTTCGCCAAGCTTATCGTGTGCAGAGTTGGTTTATGAAGAGCTTAAGCGCCTCAGTCAACTGAGTCAGTGGCAATGGTTAGTGACTCTTCATCCGAAAATGAATCAAGAGACGAGAGCGAAATATCAAGCACTGGAAGGGGATAACCTTCTCTTTTTCGATAATGACCGAGTGATTGAAATGCAACATCGTGCTGATGTTATGGTGTGTGACAACTCATCGATATTTCAGGAATTCTTGTTGCTCAATAAGCCTGTTGTCACGGTAAATAATCGAGACCCTCAAGCAAGCTTTATTAACATTACTCAAGCCGAGCAATTAGAGTCAGCAATTCAACAAGCTATGCTGCCTGATGAAACAAGAGATAAAGCCATTGCTAATTATGGTCCTTCAATAACGCCATATTTGGACGGTCAATCCTCAGCGAGAGTTCTGAGTGCTATTACGGATGTGCTAGAAAGCGGTTGGCAGGATAAAAAACCAAAAAATTGGATTCGTAACTTTAAAATCCGTAAATCATTAAACTATTGGAAATTCTAGGGCTGAATAATGAGAAAACATACCCTGTCTGTCATTGTTATTACCAAGAATGAAGAAGACCGAATTGAAACTTGCCTAAAATCTGTGGTTGATATTGCCGATGAGCTAATTGTGTTAGATAGCGGATCAACGGACGCAACCGTTGAGATATGCCAAAAATATACAGATAACGTGACAATCACAGATTGGCCTGGCTTTGGTAAGCAAAAACAGCGAGCGCTAGATAAAGCGACATGTGATTGGGTGCTATCAATTGATGCTGACGAAGCTCTCGATAAAGAGATGAGCGACGCTCTTGTTGAACTATTAAAACAAGATCAAATCAAACACACTGCTTATAAACTTCCTTGGGGAGTGACTCTTTATGGCACGACTCTAAAACATGGCCGCAGTGCTCGTGCAGTATTAAGACTGTTTAAGAGAGAAGGCTCTCGATATACGTTAGACGAGGTTCACGAGACCGTCGTTCCGGAGCAAGGCTCTACAGGGATATTGAAGGGATTTCTTCTTCATTACACCCATCGTGACTATGGCCACGGCCTAGATAAAGCAGCGCAGTACGCCTGGCTCGGCTCGCAAAAGTACCATCGTAAAGGCAAGAAATCACACGGCTTATTCCTTGCTCTACTTCGAGCGATGTGGACGTTTTTCCTTGTGTACATTATCCGTCGTGGCTTTATGGATGGTAGTGTCGGTTTCATTATGGCTATGACTTACGCTCAGGTGAATTTCAATAAATATGTCGGCTTGTGGCTTATCGAAAAAGAAAGGAGTTAACCAGTGGCTTTTAAATTAGAGTACTGCCTGTCAGATACTTACAATGTAGGGGATGATCTTAACCCTTGGCTATGGCCACAACTGTTTGGTGACTTGATTGTAGAAGATAGCTCTCGTTATTTTTTAGGCATAGGGACGATTTTGACGGAGAAGCGATTAAATAAAACGCTTTCAGGTGCGGACGAAGTTATTATTTTCTCATCAGGTGCATGGGAGTGGAACGTCCCCAAGTTATCTGACAAGTGTACTGTTTATGGTGTAAGAGGGCCTAGGACGGCAAAAAAATTAGGGTTAAACCCCGAACTGGTGGTTGGAGATGGTGCTTATCTCCTTCGTGAAGTTGACTTCCCTAAAGCGGAAATACAAAAAGGGAAGATTGGCTTTATACCTCATCATCGTAGTGAAGATTTTATCGATTGGGATAAAGTTTGCCAGAAGATAGGTTTAACATACATTACAGCAAAACAACCGGTCGAGACTTTTTTGTTGGCTCTTCAAGAGTGTGAGTCCGTTGTGACTGAGGCCATGCACGGTGCAATTATTGCGGACGCACTTCGCATCCCTTGGAAAGGAGTTCGTTTCTCCCCGGCATTTGACGATGAAAAGTGGTATGACTTTGCTGAATCTATGGATGTAGAGCTAATATTACACGACTTACCTTTTATGAGTGTTAATAAGATGCCCATTGGTAAATTGTTAGAAAATACGTTTAAGAGAAATGTAGCTAAATTATTTAAATCTTCATCGAGAAAGTGGCTGTCACTCGTGACTGTGTACAAACTGGCCTCTAATGACGATATGAAAAATTTACAATTGAAGCTTAAAGTTTTAGCCAATGACAAGAGCAATTACCAATTGAGCTCTTTGGCACAACTCAATGCGATAGTCGAGACTCAAAAAGCAGTGGTAAACAGAATTATTCAAGACCACAAGTAGGTCGTTTGGGCAAGTTGGTTATCCACTTACTTGCCCTTTGATTACTAAGCTATTTGTTCGTTAATTTCTCAAAAAAGCGAATGTGTTGTTTAACTGTTTCTGATGACGAAAAGTAGCGTTGGAGTCTGATCTTTGCTTTATGTCCCATTTCTGAACATCGTTCTTTACTCTTTGCCATGTTGTTTATAGATTCACCTAAAGACTGAGCATTTTTTACAGGAACAATGTGGCCAGTTTCGTTTTCTTCGATCAGCTCTGGGGAGCCGCCCGTTGTTGTCACTATTGACGGTGTCCCATTTGCCATAGCTTCAACAATCGTTCTTGGGAGCCCCTCTCCACTGATTGATGGTTGAATTTGAAAATCAGCCATAGCCATAATGGATGGAACATCTTTTCTGTGACCAATGAAGTGTATTCTCTCTGACATAGGGCTATCTTTCGCCATATCAAAATAAGGTTCGTAACCACTGCCAATTAAAAGAAGATGAAAGTTTGGGTTATCAACAAAGTGTGTAGCTCTGATTAGAACATCAATTCCCTTGCTGGGCCTAACATGAGCAGCACACACAGCAATGACATTATTGGAGTCTAAGCCAAACTCTTCTGGCTTATTTTCCTGAACAGTATACCAGTCTAGTTCGTGACCTTTGTAGATGGTAACTACATTATCTTTATTGCACCAAACTCTCTTTTTAACGTCATTGGCGACAGCTTTTGATACGCATACAACACCACTGACTTTTGGGTGCAGGTGAGTGAGGTAGGCTGAAGGATCATGGCGATACAGGCCACCTGTAGTCCCGCGATATGTGATTAATTTTGTTTTCTTACCAATACAAGCAAACGCAGCGTTTGGTATCGTCTTAGAATTAAATGCATAAAAAATGTCATAGGCTTTGCTGTTCAGTTCAGCCCTATAAGCTTTGATAGTCTTTAAACAAATCTTTTTATTTGGGTAGGCATCAACAACTCTTACGCCATTTTCTTGAAACCGTTGAGCGTATTCTGCATCGCCTTGGGTAAGGACTGTGACCTCATGACCTTGCTTTACCATTTCTATAAACATTTCTGCTTCAGGACGTACACTATTTCGAGCATGATAGTAGGAACTAGCAATAAGAATTTTCATTGGATTACCGCTTCGAGTATTTGAATTTTATATTATGTAGATGGCGTTGGATGGTTTCATTAAGATTAAACCACTCACGTTTACATTTTTTTAATAGACTTCTATTAGCTGTTTTTTTTGCGTAGCCTATTTCAGAGTCAAACTTAGGGTCATTAGTGACACAAGGTTCTTTAGTTCCATAGCATTCAACTTCATTCGCCCAAAATCGATCCATATATATGTCGACAGCCATGTACCACTCTTTAGAGTGTAGTAACAGTTTATTCGCTCCTTGAGGTGTAAGATAATAAGCAGTTGTACTCATATGCCCTTTTGTGAATTTGTGGATGTTGGTCGAAGAACATTTTAGTATAGAATAAGAACTGAACTCTCGACGTTTATTATTAAATAACCGAATACATTCGATAGATTCAGGTAGTTCAGGAATATCTTTTAAAAAATTTAAAAATGTCTTTTTAAATAACAAAGCATCGTCTTCAATAATAATTATTGGCTGATTTAGCTCTATACATTTTTCCCAGAGTAAAAAGTGACTTGCGTAACAGCCTAATTGACCAGCGTTAAGCGTTTTTGCTCTATATGTTTGGCTTAATTCATCATTATAACGTTTCAGTAATGGATGAGGAGGTGATGTTCTGCCGTCCACGGCAGAAAACAGCTCAAAAGGAAGAGATAGTTCGCCTAGTTGACGGCTAATATTTTCTTTTCTTTCTGTGGAAGATTCTAAGTTGATCACAAAGATTTTAGTCATTGGAAACTCTCTTACATCTTGAGCAGATAGGGACTAGAAATAATAGATATAGCATTAGTGGTTGAGGGTGATTAAAAGGAACATCGGTTAATCCAGCCACGAAAAATAAGCTAACCAAACCAATTTTTAGATACTTATCAGTTGCGTTTAGATGCTTCAATGTCATTAATGGGTAGATTAGAAACCCCAGTGTGAGTATTAGACCGATAATACCAGATTTAACCATCTTATTAATGAATTGATTATGGTAATGATGTGAAGCAAGTCGATAAGTAGTCTTAGATATTTCTTTTTTTTCCCGCCTTTCTTTTAATAACAGTGGCGTCTCACTCCCATAACCGAGTATTGGTCTTTTTTCAATTAATTGAGGAGCTAGTTGCCATAGTTGCAATCTTTGACCAATAGAAGTTTTATAATTGCCCGATTGAATTTTTTGTATCTCATAGACAGTTCGTTCATATCTTTCTGTGATTCTTTCTTTAAATAAGTAAGAACCAAAAGAAAATGACAATGTAGTGATGGAAAGTATAGAGATTAATTGTTTTTTTGTTGGAGCCTTTTGTACACATTTGATGAGACAAATAATAAAAAGACTTATTGTTAAGGCTAACCAAACTCCTCTAGTTTCGCTGGAAATTATAGGAGGTAAAGATAGTAAGAATGCTATTGAAAGCATCGCTTTTTCTTTTGTTTTTGAGGCTTCGATTAACAAAGAAAATGCCACTACGGATAGAAGAGCACATGCTGTTGCGTATGGTATGGGATTTATATAGCCAGCATCGCGAGATACTCCCATGTAAAAATTAAAATAGATGCTATTGATACATACAACAAAACTACCGATCAAAACTACCCATTGAATTACTTTTTGAGTAAGCATTTGATATGGGAAAGCTATAAGAAAAAGAGTAACGCCAATCAGTGACCTCAGTTCTCTAGAGCTTGCTCCATGATAATAATAACTAAATACTGTATATATACATGAAATGCCAATTAACCACACAAACGGGCTCTGTATGTTATTTAATATAGTTTCTTTTTTAAATACTAATATACTGACGATGATACTAATCAAAAATAGTGGGATCATTTTCTTATCACCACTATCTAAAACTAACATACCTGTAACAGCAAGAAAGTAAGGTAATAGTAAGAGTGCTGTATAAATCTGCTTTCTGTTAATAATATTCATACTGTTGAATTTAATGCTAACTATTATAAGGATTTATATTACTATCAGGACGAGTCTTAAGCAGTCTTAAGATCCACATATATTGTTCAGGTTTTTGGTTTACGTAATCCTCGATACATTGATTCATCATACGAGCATCCTCTTCTTCGCTTCCTGTCGGGAATGGTAGAGCAGGGTAGAAGTCCAAAGTGTATTGACCTGTACTGCTATCGTACTGAGCAAATAGTGGGACAATTTTAGCCTTGCTCAGCTTAGATAATCGACCAAGGCCTGAGATAGTTGCTTTTTGAGTCGCGAAAAAGTCAACGAAGACACTGTGCTCACGGCCAAGATCTTCATCAGGGAGGTAGTAACCCAGGTACCCATCACGTACCGACTTGATGAAAGGTTTGATACCACCGCTGCGATCATAAACACGACCGCCGTATTGCACGCGCTGTCGGTGCATTAGCCAGTCACTGAGTTTGTTTTTTTGTGCTTTCGCCATCGCAGATACAGGTAAATTGCGTGAAGCTAATAATACCGCTGGGATATCGATAGCCCATGTGTGTGGCACCAGCAAGATCACATTCTCGCCACTGTCTGTAATATCGGTTAGGTTGCTCAGACCGTTTATCGAAGTGTTGTTCTCTAGCCAAGTTTTGCTCTTTAGTGTTAAAGAAGCAAACCCCATCAAAAACGATATAGATGTAACGTATGACTGATAGAGAGTTTCTTCGCGCTCTTCGATAGATTGCTCAGGAAAGCACATCTCAAGGTTTACGCGAGCTCGGCGGTTAGCCTTATTCTTAATTTTTACAGCTTGCTTAGCCATAAACTTAGCTAATGCTAAACGAATGCTATTAGGTAAGAAGCAGACTAAAGACGATAACAAAACAGCAATCCAAGTTCCCCAGTATTTAGGTGCTAGAAAACCCCATTCAAACTCAGGATTGTAAGCTTTTGGATCAAAATCATTGCGTTGTGTGGTCATTCATTCACTACATTATTTAAATCAGAGAGTTAACTTAATATCGGTCACTCTGGGAATGATTATATTCGTTAGACATTCCCAATAATACACGCTAAAAGTAGGGTGTATTATTGGTCCTAATCTGAAATATACCGTTAAGCGTTTACGATCTTCATGTACTCAGCAACGCCATCGGCTACTGCTTTAAACTCGATATCGCAACCTGTACCGCGAAGCTTCGTTAGGTCTGCTTGAGTGAATTCTTGGTAAGCACCTTTTAAATGCTCAGGGAAAGGAATCGTTTCGATTTCGCCTTTACCATGGTGCTTGATAACTGCCTTGGCGACTTCTTCAAACGACTCAGCATTGCCAGTACCTAGATTAAAGAGGCCTGATACCCCATTCTCTAAGAACCACAAGTTTACAGCCGCAACATCACCTACATACACAAAATCACGCTTAAAGGTTTCGCTACCTGCGAACAATTTCGGGTTTTCACCGGCATTCATTTGGTTGTTTAGGTGGAAAGCGACAGAGGCCATGCTGCCTTTGTGTTGCTCGCGTGGACCATAAACATTGAAGTAACGAAACCCTACGATTTGCGAAAGCGTTTCGTTGTGTGCTGCTGCATCCGCGGTTAAGCGACGAACGTAGTTATCAAATTGTTGTTTTGAATAGCCGTAGACATTCAATGCACCTTCGTACTCTCGCTCTTCGATGAAAGTGTCGGTCTCACCGTAAGTTGCAGCTGAAGAGGCATACAAGAAAGGAATTTCACGCTCAACACAGTAATGAAGTAGCTCTTTTGAGTATTCATAGTTGTTGAGCATCATGTATTTGCCATCCCACTCAGTGGTAGCAGAGCATGCTCCTTCATGGAAAACAGCTTCAATATGACCAAAATCATCACCGGCCATGACTTGAGTTAGGAAGTCATCACGATCCATGTAATCCGTGATGTCTAGGTCTACAAGGTTCTTAAATTTCTTACCATCTTTTAAGTTGTCGACGACTAGAATATCGTTGTGGCCCGCTTCATTAAGCGCCTTAACAATATTGCTGCCAATCATGCCAGCACCACCCGTTACGATAATCATAATTTTCTAACTCTTTTGAATACAAAACTGTCACGAGTATAGCAAGGAATGGATAAAGCGGGCTAGTGGAATAATTCCCCAACCAGAGTATGATACGGCAAGCTAAGTTATAAATTATGTTGAGTTAATTACTCAAAACTATAGGTATTATCATGAAGATTGCAGTAGCCGGTACAGGGTATGTGGGTCTATCAAACGCTATGCTTTTGGCACAACATCATGAAGTCATTGCGGTAGATATCATCGATGAAAAAGTGGCAATGCTAAACAATAAGCAGTCACCGATTGTAGACAATGAGATTGAGCACTTTCTATCAAATAAGACGCTGAACTTCATGGCAACAACGGATAAAGCCGCTTACAAAAATGCTGAATTTGTCATCATTGCTACACCTACCGATTATGACCCTAAAAACAATTATTTTGATACCAGCTCTGTAGAATCTGTCATCAAAGACGTCATGGAGATCAATCCTGATGCGGTGATGGTTATTAAATCAACGGTGCCGGTTGGCTATACCGAGCGTATTAAGCAAGAGCTGAACTGCGAAAACGTCATGTTCTCACCGGAGTTTTTGCGTGAAGGCAAGGCCCTGTACGATAATCTACACCCATCACGTATTATCGTTGGTGAATGTTCTGAACGCGCTAAAGTGTTTGCGAATCTTCTTGTGGAAGGTGCGGAAAAAGAAAACATCGACGTACTGTTTACTCACTCAACGGAAGCAGAAGCAGTAAAGTTATTCTCAAATACTTATCTAGCGATGCGAGTTTCTTATTTCAATGAGCTTGATTCTTACGCGGAAGCGCATGGCTTGGATTCTCGTCAGATCATAGAAGGTGTGGGCTTAGACCCTCGTATCGGCAATCATTACAACAACCCTTCATTTGGTTACGGTGGTTACTGCTTACCAAAAGACACCAAGCAACTATTAGCAAACTATCAAGATGTACCAAACAACATTGTGGGTGCGATTGTTGATGCAAACCGTACCCGAAAAGACTTCATTGCGGATTCAATTATTAAGCGCTCGCCTAAAATTGTCGGTATTTATCGTTTGATCATGAAGGCGGGCTCTGACAATTTCCGTGCTTCTTCCATCCAAGGGATCATGAAGCGTTTAAAAGCCAAAGGCATCGAAGTCGTCGTGTTTGAACCGGTATTGAAAGAAGAGCACTTCTTTAACTCGAAAGTCTATTCTGATCTTGCTGAGTTCAAAGCGGTGTCCGATGTGATTGTTTCTAATCGAATGGTAGAAGAGATCGCAGACGTTGCAGATAAGGTGTACACACGAGATCTGTTTGGCAGTGATTGATTCGGCTCTATTTTAGCTAATGCTAATTAGACCAGATGTTAACAGCTCGATCTATCCGTTTAGTGGCGATATACTGAACCCCTAAACGGATAGGGATACTAATAACTAATGAAAACACGTGACAAGATTGTTTACGCTGCTCTAGAGCTTTTTAATGAGCACGGTGAGCGTAGTATTACGACCAATCATATTGCTGAGCATATCGAGATTAGCCCTGGTAACCTCTACTACCATTTCCGCAACAAGCAAGAAATTGTCCGTGACATCTTTACTCTCTATTCGACAGAGTTACTTGAAAGGTTCACACCGATTCAAGGCCAACAAGAAAGCCTGACGTTACTAAAGACTTACTTAGATTCTATCTTCACACTGATGTGGAAGTACCGATTCTTCTATGCGAATCTGCCTGAAATATTGTCACGTGATGAAAAACTCCACCTTGATTACATGGCCGTACAAGAAAAGCTGCAAACGAATCTTGTCGATATCATGCGAGCCTTCGTTGAGTTGAACCTGCTCAAAGCAACGGATACGGAAATGAAATCGATGGTCACTTCTCTTCACTTGATCGCATCGGGTTGGTTGGCGTATCAGTCTGCGATGTCTCCAAAAGCCCAAATTACCGAGCAAGTCGTTCATCAAGGAATGCTGCAGATGATAGCGACCGTTAAACCAATTGCGACCGCGCAAGGTTTTGAACAGCTGACATTATTAGAAGATGGTGTACGGGCGTTGAACTCTAAATAGAAAGAGACGAGTAAGCGATATACGGGATTCGAAGAAAGATACTCGCATCCCGTATCTGCTCTTTATCGAACTAACCAACTCTTCGGGTTTTGGGCTTGGCTGTTTCTGCGAATCTCAAAGTACAGTGAAGGGCGCGTTTGGCCGCCAGTGTCACCAGCAAGCGCAATCGCTTCGCCAGCTTTAACCTTGTCACCTTCTTTCTTTAAAAGTGCTTGGTTAAAGCCGTAGAGCGTCATATCACCTTTACCGTGGTCAAGTAGCACCACTAATCCATAGCCACGCAGATACTCTGCAAATACCACCGTGCCAGAGTAAACCGATTTTACCTGCTGACCGTACTTGGCGTTTATCACCATGCCTTTCCAGTTAATTTGCCCCGTTTGACGTGAACCGTAGTTATGTAGAACTTTATCTTTGATCGGCCAAGGCAGCTTACCTTTACGTTTTGCTAGGCCATCCATCGGGACTGCATTACGTCGTTCTCGAGCCGCTTTTTCTGCTTTCGCTATTTCAGCTTTGAGGCGTGTTTCATTTCGCTGAAGCTCTGCTAGGTAATTCTTGTCACCCGAGATGTTTTTCTTGATGCTGCCAACCGTTTTCTTACGCTGCGTTTGAGTTTTGGCTAACGTATCGCGCTTGGTGGTTTGCTGTTTTAGCAGTGTTGCTATCTGTTCTTGCTCAAGTTGACGCTGTTTGTGGCTTTCTTCTAATTCAAGTTGCGTCTGTTCAATCGTTTTAATGGTTGCGGAGCGAGCTTTGGCAAGGTGCTGGTAATAATGACTGATGCGATCTTCTTCTACACCGGTGTTGAGAATGTGAGAAGAAGCCTTAGCTCGACTCGTCATGTAGTAAGTCTGAATGAGCTGCTCTAACTTGTCTGTCTGGACTTTTTTCTGTGCAGTGAGCGCTTTAATCTTTGTGTCTAAATTAGCAATATTAGCATTAGCAGTATTGAGCTGCTTTTTACTGTCTAGAATCGCTTTTTCAAGTGAAGCGATGGACAGCTCCTGCTTCTTGAGGTTTGCCTGTAGGCTATCGAGTTTCTTTTGCTGGGAAGAGAGCGCTTTCTGTTGACGAGAGATTTCGCTTGATACGCCTTTCAGTTCACCTTGAGATGCAGCAAATGATGATGAAGACAAAAGAGCAACACCAAGGCTGGCAGATATCAAAAGAACAGTGCTCATTGATTGAACGGGTTTCATCATTATCGTCATTTTGCTCTTATTAATAATCAGCATCTGCTGCGAGTCTTTTCGCATCTCGGCTATCGGCTATTCGTCGGATCCCGAATCTGCTCTTAAATCCCATCACCATGGATGAAGTTCTGAGAGCGACCGTTAAACCCCTGATCCATGTCTAAAGATGGCTTATCAGTTTTCGGCTTTCCAACAATTTTTGCAGGAACACCAGCGACAGTCGTATGAGGCGGTACGGCTTGTAGAACCACAGAGCAAGAACCAATCTTAGCGCCTTCACCCACTTCAATGTTGCCGAGGATTTTAGCACCTGCACCAATCATCACGCCTTCTCGGATCTTAGGGTGACGATCGCCACCTTCTTTACCCGTACCCCCTAAAGTCACGTCTTGAAGGATAGAGACATCATTTTCAACGACGGCTGTTTCACCAATCACAATGCCTGTCGCGTGATCAAGCATGATAGCTTTACCGATACGAGCCGCCGGGTGAATATCCACTTGGCAAGCAACTGAAATTTGGTTCTGTAGGTAAGTGGCAAGCGCAATACGACCTTGCTTCCACAACCAGTTAGCCACTCGGTAACCTTGAAGAGCGTGGTAGCCTTTTAGATAAAGCAGAGGCATCGAGTACATCTCAACCGCAGGATCTCGGTTTACCGTCGCGCAAATATCACAAGCGGCCGCATCAATAATCGATTGGTCCTGCTTAAATGCTTGTTCAACCACTTCACGCACTGCCATTGCTGGCATTGATGCTGTTTTTAGCTTATTTGCTAGGATGTAGCTAAGCGCAGCACCTAAGCTTTCGTGGTTGATAATGGTGGCATGGTAAAAACTCGCAAGCATAGGTTCTTGCTCCGACTGCTGTCGAGCTTCCTTCACAATGCATTGCCAAACTTTTTGTTGTTCACAGTGTTTCATTTTACCATCCATCTTATCTATTTTATCCCACGACTTAATAAGCGATGTTATCGCTCTGACTTCTTGTCTCGAGCAAGCAAATCTTGTGCTGCTAAGTGTGCGTCTTTCCCTTGATACAGCACTTGATAAATTTGTTCAACGATTGGCATCTCAACGCCCATGCGTTCTGATAATAACCAAACTTCTTTGGTGTTGCGATAACCTTCAACGACTTGGCCAATTTCTTCTTGTGCGGTATCTACATCTTTGCCTGCGCCAAGTGCCAAACCGAAGCGACGGTTACGCGATTGGTTATCAGTACAGGTTAGTACTAAGTCACCCAACCCTGCCATGCCCATGAAGGTTTCTGGTTGCGCCCCAAGAGCTGCACCTAATCGGCTCATCTCAGCTAAACCGCGAGTGATAAGCGCGGTACGTGCATTGGCACCAAAGCCAATACCATCCGACATGCCTGCGCCAATTGCGATAACGTTCTTCACTGCGCCGCCAAGCTGCATACCAATGAAATCTGAGTTTGCGTACACGCGGAATGTTTTGCCGCAGTGGATTTTTTCTTGGAGCTCTTCTAGGAAAACTTCATCAGGTGAAGCTACAGAGATAGCCGTTGGCATGCCCATCGCTAACTCTTTGGCGAAGGTCGGCCCTGATAGAACCGCTAACGAATACCCATCACCCAGCACATCGTGCGCGACATCTTTAAGTAAGCGGCCTGTTTCTGGCTCTAGGCCTTTGGTCGCCCAACAGATGCGAGAATCTGTACCTAAGTAAGGTTTCAGGCTGTTTAGAACAATACCAAACACGTGGCTAGGCACAACAACGAGAAGGTCACGACTTGCTGTTACTGCTTTCTCAAGATCGGATTCGATGATTAGGCTTTCTGGGAATTTTATATTTGGTAGAAACTCATTATTAGCTCGCTCAGATTCAAGACGAGCCATATGAGCAGGGTCATGCCCCCAAAGAACAACGTTTGCACCGTTACGCGCTAGAGAGATAGCTAAAGAGGTTCCGTAAGAACCTGCACCAATGACAGTCATGGCGATCTCTTTGCCGTAAGCGCTGTCTTTACCGTAAGCGTCTGCCGTATTAGTCGGGCGAGTTGTTTCTGTCATGCTTCCACCTAAAAATAATGAGGGAAATCGAAGAGTTCTGAAAAAGCTATCCACTAAAATAAGAAGAGCTTTCAATCTTAGTACAGTGTAAAGAAAAAATGCACATCGCAGAAGTTACGATGTGCATTTAAAAGCTAACTAGCGCTTGAAACGTTAGAGTTAAGTTCTACTTTGAGACTTAAGCCTGTTCGCCTTCAGCTTGTTGAGCTTGGTTCTGTAGGTAGTTCATGAACAAAGCATCGAAGTTTACTGGAGCTAGGTTCAGTTGTGGGAACGTACCTTTAACCACTAGGCTAGAAATCGTTTCACGCGCGTATGGGAACAGGATGTTCGGGCAGAATGCGCCTAGGCAATGTGCCAGTTGGCCAGCTTCCATTTCGCTTGCAGAGAAGATACCACCTTGCTGAACTTCACAAAGGAATGCTGTGTCTTCTGCGTTCTTAACTGTAACCGTTAGACGTAGAATTACTTCGTACACGCCTTCGCCAAGTTCACGGCTTTGAGTGTCTAGATCCAGTTTTACATCTGGGTTCCACTCTTTTTGAAACATGTCTGGAGAGTTTGGCGCTTCGAAAGATACGTCTTTTAGGAAGATACGTTGGATTGCGAAGTTTTGTTGTGCGTCTTGTTGTGCTGCTTCAGCCATTTTCTTGTCCTTAAAAATTTTAAATTAGACTCTGTTCATTCTATTTATCGAACAAAGCCTGAAAGTTAGTTTATCGGTCAGCTTACTTCTTGCTTTGAACTACTTCTTACCTTTAACCAAAGGTAGGTTAGCTTCGCTCCAAGCCACTAAGCCGCTTTTCAGCACGCTTACGTTTTCGAAACCTGCTTTAACCAGCAAGTTCGCGCTTTCTTGAGCGGTTTGACCTGTCTTGCATACTACGATGATTGGGTCTGCTTTGTGGCTTTCAAGGCTACCAAAGCTATTTGCTTTGATGTCTGACGGCAAAATGTGAACTGCGTCCGTAATATGGCCCTTTTTGAACTCATCCTTAGTACGAATATCAACCACAATACCGTTTTCACGGTTAATCATGTGTGTGGTTTGCGCTGCCGTGATCTCTTTATAAGCTGCGTTTGATGTCTTGATAACGTTCGCAATGATGGCAACAACCAAGCCGATCCATACGATGGCTAAAATCATATTCTCTTGAACAAATGGAACTAACTCTTGCATATCTTGAACTCTTATTCGTTATTGGGCGAAAAACTCTAGGTCAGGAGTATAGCGAGTTTTGGGGTTTGGTGTACATAGTTGTCAGTAGCCAACATCCATATTGCAATAGGCTTGTTGAGCACATAGACAATGAGACAGTTTCATTTTTAATTTCAGATTTGAAGTGCGTAGTCATGTTGTCATCCTAAGCAGCAAGCTTAGTCATGCTGTCCTTTAAGGAAAGTGTTTATTGTAATTAATATCGGGTTCTTGCGGTATTACTTAGCTGAAGCTTGCATTGGATTGCATTCGCTAATGTTTGAGCATGGAAAACAGTTACTATAAAATGCTCGGAGTTGTATTTTAGAAGGATAGGGGCCCAAAGTAGCACTTGCAAAGTGGGTCTCTACAATGATTAACAGGCCTTCTCCTGTTTGGGTTGTAATCCTGATATACTTTAAGCATCTATAATAAGAAGGAAAACCTTCCCGACGGTTTTTTAAAAGATAGGAATAAAAAATGAGTAAACGTGTAATCACATTTGGTACATATGATATTTTTCATGTAGGGCATGTCAATATATTAGAACGTTGTGCATCTTTAGGTGACACATTGATAGTTGGTATATCAACTGATCAACTTAATTTTAGTAAAAAACAGAGAAACCCAATTTACACTCAAGAAGATAGAATGAAAATTGTCCAATCACTTTCGTTTGTCGATGAGGTTTTTTTTGAGCATTCATTAGAGAAAAAGCGCGAATATATTGAATTTTACCGAGCAGATATACTAGCTATGGGAGATGACTGGAAAGGTCGTTTTGATGAGTTTTCTGATATTTGTGAAGTTGTTTACTTCCCTCGAACCCCTTCGATATCGACAACTGAAATTATAGAAATAACAAAAGCAATTTAATATTAATTTGGCTAGAATTACATCTAGGGCTTTGTTTTTAAATTAAAAAAAAGGTAGAAACATCACATGTGAACTGGTTGATTATTGATCGTTTCTATATTTATGAATTTAAGAAAAAGCTCTTATTGTTTTGTTAATTTGTACCCTGTTGGAGCATCTAATAGTATTCTTTTTATACATTCCACATTAAAATCATGGCAACATTCATCTAGTTCGCTTAACAGAACTTGCATTTCAGGCCAGCTCAGTTTGCTCTCTTGAGCTGTCATGATTTTTTCGTGGCTGGTTCCTTCGACATTATCTCCGATCAAAAGCTCTTCATACAGCTTCTCGCCAGGTCTTAGGCCTGTAAACCTGATTTCAATATCGCCTTCATCCGAGCTTGAACCAATGTTTTCTTTCATTCCCATAAGGTGCACCATGCGTTTTGCTAGGTCTAGGATCTTAATTGGTTCTCCCATGTCCAACACGAACACTTGGCCATTATTACCCATTGCGCCAGCTTGAATGACGAGCTGCGCCGCTTCAGGAATCAACATGAAGTAGCGAATAATATCAGGGTGAGTCACCGTTACTGGACCACCGGCCTTAATTTGTTTTTTGAATAATGGAACAACAGACCCAGATGATCCTAAAACATTGCCGAACCTCACCATAGTAAAAGTAGTCTGTGTGTCTTTGTCTGCTAGAGCTTGAAGAACGAGCTCCGCCATTCTTTTACTTGCTCCCATTACATTTGTTGGCCTTACGGCTTTGTCTGTAGAAATGAGAGTGAAATTTCTAACGCCACATTCTATAGCAGCTTGCGCACAGGATAATGTCCCAAAAACATTATTTCGAATGCCCTCTACGACATTATCTTCGACAAGAGGCACGTGTTTGTAGGCCGCGGCATGATATAAAGTGTCAACGTCATAGCTTGTCATCAGCTTTTCAAGGCGATTTTGTCTTTGAACTGAGCCTAGCGCAGCAATAATTTGAGTTTCGATTTTAAGATTATGCTTAGTCGCATTTAGCTCTTGTTCGATCTTATAAAGGTTATATTCATTTAACTCGAATAAGATCAGCGTTTTCGGTTTCTGAGTTATTATTTGGCGACACAGTTCAGAGCCTATTGAGCCTCCAGCACCAGTGACCATGACACTCTTGCCTATAATATTCTTAGTTAATAAATTATTGTCAGGGGTTATCGGTGTGCGTCCTAACAAGTCCGCAACATCGAGGTCTTTCACTTCGGTCGCGGTTGCTTTACCTGCAGCGATGTCCTCTACCGATGGAACTGACTGGATCGCGATAGGCCAGTTAGATAGTTTTTCAACCAACCTTAACCTTTTACCTTTATTGATATTGTTGATAGCCAATAACAGCTTGACTGGTTGATAAAGAGATTGAAGATGTTCAAATTCACTCGGGTGATGGACCTTTAACCCAAATAAAATATTGCCTCTTTTCTTTGGATCATCATCTAACAGGATTACAGGGTTGTATTCATCGCCATGAATTAAAGCGTACACAAGTTCACGACCTGTAGCTCCTGCTCCATAAATAAAAACATTTGGTTTTTTCCGCTTGATCATTTGATCATAGGCGGAACGAATCATAATCCTTGGGCCACCTAATGTCAGTATAGCTAGACCAGCATAGATAAAAGGGACACTTCTAGGCACAAAGGTATGAAGGAAGAAACCGCTCATTACTAAGGTTAGCGATGAAATAAACACGGCAAAGAATATATTACCAACAGCGGGAAACATCATATACCGTAGAACTGCTCGGTACATTCCAAGTTTGGCAAAACTAAAAATGGTAATCGAGAGAGTGAGTAGTAAGGTTACCCATTCATCTAGGCCCAACTCGAATGTGTAGGTACCCAATCTTAGAGCTATCGCTAAGTAAAGCGAGAAGGTTATTGCAAAAACATCGTAACTAATACTGATTAAGCGTTTGTTTTTCCGCTTTGTGTTGAGGATAAGTCGTATTGGCTTAATCATTAGATACCTTGATGTCTTTCTAATCTTAGTTTACAAGTAGAAGTGAAGAGGGAATTGGTGATCATTTTAATGTTCTTGAACGAGGTTAGCTAGTTGTAATTGTCGGTTCTTTGTTGAACAGTACAGTATCGCCCTGAATTGTATGTTTTTTGTTCGCCTGCCCTCCTTTTTGTACTACTTTTATTTATATGATTTTGTTTATTAAATAGTGCAGTAGTGGAGGGAACTTCTCTCTTTGTGATGCATGAGGTCTTATCAGGAGTATTGACTGTAGTTAGGCTATGACATTTGAGTATACAAGGTTGTACAGGATAGATATAATTGTTCATATTTTTATCAAATCTTAGGCTATTGTAACTAAATGTCTTTATTTTTATTGTTAATCAATTCAGTGGCTACTTTCTTTATCCTTTATATTTTTCGCCGTAAAATTATGAGTTTAATTGCCAAGAAAACATATTATTTTTTTCAAAAATTCCCAGTGAAAAGTAATAGAGCTGTCTTTTCTAGCTTTTTCGGTAAATATTATAGTGATAACCCAAAATACTTATATTTAGAATGTATAAAAAATCACCCAAATATTGAGTGTATTTGGGTAGTAGATGATAATAGAATTGATATTCCTGGAAAAGCCATAAAGGTTAGGAACAAAAGTTTTAAACATTTATACTACATGGCCACATCAAAATATTGGATATTCAACGCGAGAATTCCAGCTATGTTTACGAAGCGAGAAGAGCAAGTGTATTTGCAAACATGGCATGGTACACCATTGAAAAAACTTGGTTTAGATATGGACGTTGCTTACTTTGCGACCGCTAACTACAAACATAATTTTTATAAAAATGCGCAGCGTTGGGACTACTTAGTATCGGCTAACAAATTTTCAACAAAAGTTTTTCAATCATCATTTGGTGTAGATAAAGATATAATTGTTGAATGTGGCTATCCAAGAAATGATATTCTCATAAATCATTCTGAAAGCGATGTATTAAAAGTAAAAAACTCCCTTAACATTGAAGGTGATAAAAAAGTCATTCTGTATTGCCCAACTTGGCGTGATGACCAGAAAAGAACAGATAAGCAGTACGGGTTTAACCTTAAACTTGATCTTTGTAGGTTGAAGGAGAAGTTTGGTGATAGTGCTATTATCTTGCTAAGAATGCATTATTTAATAGCGGACAACTTAGATCTTACTGGTGTAGAAGATTTTGCATATGACGTATCTAACTATCCTGATATTCAGGAGCTATATATAGTATCCGATATCATGATTACAGACTATTCCTCTACGATGTTTGATTATACTAATCTTAAAAAACCAGTGATTTTGTACACTTACGACTTAGATAAATATAAAGATGTATTACGCGGGTTTTATTTTGATATTATGAATTTAAGCCCAGGCCCAATTGTAATTGAACATCCTGAGTTAGAAGATGAAATTGAAAAAGGACTGAGTGGGAAGCTGACTTACAATGAAGATTTCTATAACGAGTTTTGTACTATTGAGAGAGGGAACGCTTCTAACAAAATTCTAAACACCATGATTAGCTGATATAAAGTTAGTTAACATAAAGCTGTAAACCCTTTTTGGTTTACAGCTTTATTTTTTATAAAATCACTTTCTTTTTAAGAAGCTTTTTAGCTATAGTGTAACTCTTCAGAGCGATGCATAACTTCAATATATTGATAACAGATACTTTTTTTCTTGATACAGCTCTATTGAATATCGTGAGCTCTTTAATTTTATTGTTTTTGATTAAATGGTATCTAATCTTATTGTTTTCATTTACACAAGAGTAAATTTTTTCATAGTTATCTTTTATGTTGTTTTTTATTAGATCAAATGCCAATATAGACTCTTGTGTAACATGATTTATTGCTGCTATGTGTCTAGGTAGCCTACTATTATAATTTAACTTTAACTCTTGTTCGTATGAAATATTTAAGCTATCAAATTTTCTACAAATATCTTCAGTCATAGTCATCTGCTTAAACCGACATTTGATATTATATTCAGATAAGCGATCTTGTGTGATAGATTTGTTGTCATTTGCTCTCACTCTATAGCTGTATACTAGGTTTGGAATGACAGAGATATTATCAGAATGGGCGTAACTCAAATATGTGAAAATAAAATCCTCACTAGACATACCTTCAGGGAATGTGAGTTTGTTTTCAATTAAAAAAGAACGTTTGAATATTTTTCCATGGATTGCAATTACCTTTCTAACTTCTGGAGACTCGGCGACATTTGTAGTTATGATTTTTTCTTTAAATAACTTCCTTAGTCTAGAATCGTCGGTTGGTTTATTGTCAACATTAAATTGTCTTTTACCTAAAACTATATCACTGTTTGTCTGTTCAGCTGTAGTTACAAGGTTAAGTAATGCATCTTCATGGATAAAGTCATCTGAATCAATAAAAGTTACATACTCACCACAAGATTGCTTGATACCATAATTACGAGCAACACTTGCCCCAGAATTTTTTTGTTTGAAAAGCTTTATTCGATTATCGTTTTCCATGTAACTCTCGACAATGGAGATAGAGTTATCTGTTGAGCCATCATCTACGATAATTAACTCATAGTTAGTAAAACTTTGTTGTAAGATGCTAGTCAAGCACTCTTGTATAAATTCTTCTGTATTATATAATGGTACGATTATTGAAAGTTTCATCATGTTCTCCTCAATGAATTATGGTACCATTATAGTGTATTTATTATCAGTAATAAATTTTTTTGGATATTGACTTAGTGATTTTAAAAATTAAATTGTGGTTGTCTAAGTTTGGTTATTTAGATCTGATAGTTAAATATTTATTAGTAAAACTATCAATGCTAAAGTTTTTTACTGCTCATTTTAATCAAAAGGTTATATTCAATAAGTACATTTTTGAATGTTTTCAAGGTAAAAGTGTATGTGACTCTCCATTTAGTATTTACGAATGTTTATTGAAAACCAACGATAATACGTCATTTGTTTGGGTCCTTGATTCTGAAAAGCACGAGTTTTTTAAAGTACTGAGCAATAATTCTAATACGAAGGTAGTTATACGTGGTACAAAAGAATACGATCGTGAATATGCTACATCAGCATTTTGGATAACAAACTGCCGCCTTCCTTTTAGATTTGTAAAAAGGAAAGGCCAAAAATATATTCAGTGCTGGCATGGGACTCCTTTGAAGCGGTTGGGTTTGGATGTAAAGGCTAGCGCTTATGCGACATCAAGTTTAAAAGGTATGTATTTTAGCTACTTAGCAGATTCTAGACGTTACGACCATTTTATTTCTCCAAGTTCTTATGCTTCTGAACGTTTCTGTTCTAGTTTTGGAATTGACTCGGATAAAATTATTGAACAGGGTTACCCACGAAATGATGCTTTGATTAATGATGTTAATAACCTTGCCAAACTGAAATATATAAAGTTGACGCTAGGTATAGAGCCTAGTAAGAAAGTGATACTTTATGCACCAACCTGGCGTGATAATCAATATTCGAAAGAGACGGCTAGCTTTTATTTTAACAATCCTCTTGAAAATGAAACATTCTTAGGTGAATTTGATGATAGTTATGTTTTTTTATTTAGAGGCCATTATTTTTCAGACTCAATTGAAACATCAAGTCGTTTTATAGATGTTTCTAATTATAATGATGTTAATGACCTATATCTTATCGCTGATGCTCTGATAACAGATTATTCTAGTGTGTTTTTCGATTATTCAGTGCTAAATCGCCCCATCTTTTTTTTCATGTATGATCGAGAGGTCTATGAGAAAGAAGTAAGAGGTTTCTATATTGATATTGATCAAGATCTCCCTGGTCAAATTTTTTATGATAGTCATTCTTTATCAGATGCGTTAAAATCCAACGTAATAGTAAATCATAATTCTTTCAACGAGAGATTTAACCCTTTTGAAGATGGCTTCTCTACAACGCGAGTTATAGAAAAAATCATTAAAAATTAGGTGTTATGCTAGCTTTAGTGGTTAACTTCGTATTATAAGCAAGAAGCTACTTGAAAAGGGTTTTGTTACTTAATTTTGTTGATGAGGTGTTCAATGATTAACGTTGAAAAGTCCAAATTTTTGATTTTCCTCACACTTCATCTATTACTCACAACATATAGATCATTTAACTATAAAAAATGTCTGATTAAGCTATGAAATTTTTTAATAAAATAAAAACTGCTTTAGCAAGAAACGTTGCATTTTTCTCGGTGTTACGTTCATTATATCCATTTTTTAGAAATGATGCTTTAGTTGAAGTTAATAAGTTATCTTTTTGTATATTTTTAAGTAAATATATAAATATGGTCGTGATGTTTATCCCGATTAAATTGTTATTTATTTTGTCAGGCGCTAAAAATATATCTTTTTTGCTTGATATTGAACAACAGTTGGGTAGGAATGTATATATAGGGTTTTGGGTCTGCCTTGTTATTATTCTCTACATTTTTGATATGATTGTTAAGATATATAAAGGCAAGCTTATTAATCATCAAAAGAATATTATAGATAATAAAAAATACGTTTTTATTGGAAAGGATATATCTCAAAAAATAGTACTTCGCACATACAGTCCTTACTGTCAAATGCTATCTGACTTTTTAGTTCTCTTCGCTTCTATTATGGTTTTCTTTATACTTAGCCCTCATTACGCTATTTTTTATATTATCGTAGTTCTCGGGTATTTTTTATTTTTGGAATACTTGTTGTTTTCCCCACACCAACCAAGGTTGCTTAAGAAACTAAGTTTGGATAATAATCAATTTATTCAAGTGTGTAATGGTATGCTTTATCTTGTTTTCTTTTTGGGTATTATTGCGGTATTAATTCTAGATTCTATTCATATATTAGTCGCTATATTAATATTATTAGTTGCCCGTATTTCTACAACCTCATTGCGCACTGTATTCACCTCACAAAAATCACTCAGAAGAGACTACTTTCAAAATAATGAATCATAAAATGACTAATATCCTGTTTTGACTGATCTAAGTTTATTTTTTTAGCTGTGTCTTTATTGATTGGTTTAATGTGATTGAACCAATCATCTTGTTTCTTTATGGCTTTTCCCCACGTTAGCTCATTGTAATCGAATGAAAACCCTACATGTTTTGAATACTCATTGATATCATAAGGTAGAAATCCGACAGGCTTATTCAGCATTGCAAAATCACAATAAATACTCGAATAATCAGTGATCAACGTATCGAATTGATTAAGATGCTCAGTAATATCTTCTACCTTCTTTGAATCAAGGTTGACGATATTTTTCCCTACGAATTGGGAAAGGTTAACTTCAAATTTGGGATGGAGACGAATAAATATTACAGTATTTTCTTCCTCTAATTTACTGTTTAATAAATGTTTATTGAAGTCATGAAATGGGAATAGCCTAACATCATCATATGGGCGCCATGTAGGGCTATAAAGAGTAAATTTTGTATTCTTATTTTTTCTGAAACTCTCTATAAACTCTGAGCAGGATTTATTCATAGAATCTAATCGGGGTTGCCTAGCTACCAGAACTTGTTCGTTTGTTACTCCAAACGCTTTCCCTATGTAATCTGAAAAGTAATCTGATGGGCTTAAGTAATAACTAATATTTGTGCTCATCACTTTATAATATAATTTTTTCATTAAACCAGCAGATTGGTCCATAAGGCCGATGTTTTTTAGTGGTGTTCCGTGCCCGAGTTGAATTACGAGGCGATGATACTTCATGAAAAGCCCACTGACAGGAGCATCCATAGTACTCATAACCCAGCATTTTGCTTTTAAAATATACACTTTCTGAAGGAAACCTTTGTTCGATATAAAATAATCCCCTAACTCTCTATTAAGATGTTCTCTTTTTTTATCATCATTTATTATGAACTTTACTTCGAAACCAAGTTCTTCAAATTTATTTTTATGATTTAGAAATAAGTACTTTGAATTAAACGTAAAGTCTTTATTAACGGTTGAGTTGAATATTATTCTTTTCTTTCTTTTTCCTACTATAAAAAATAATGATAGAAAAAAACCAGAAGTAGCATCGACAAAGCGTTGGATTAAAAATTTATTTTTATTGTTAATTGACCACATGATAACCACCAATAGACTTGATATACTAATATACTACAGCATACGTAATTCAGAGAGAAGTGGCTTTGGAAATGGTCTTAGTAACTGGCGGTAACGGTTTTATTGGTAAAGAATTGGTTACATTCTTACAAAATGATTTCACGGTGCGAACATCCGTGCGTCAACTGGATGGTAAGTGCAAAGCCCTCCCTCCATCTGTTGAAACTGTTGTTACTGGTGATATATCTGACAAAACAAACTGGAATAGGGCGATTGATGGTGTTGATGTCGTCATTCATCTTGCTGGTAGGGCGCATATTTTGGATGATACAGCCCTTTCTCCTATCGACTTGTTTAGGGAGGTTAATACTAAAGCGACATTGCACCTGTTTGATGAAGCCGTTAAGAATGGTGTCCGACGTTTTATTTTTGTAAGTAGTATTGGTGTCAACGGCAATATTACTCATGGAAAACCATTCACAGAACAAGATTCCCCCGAGCCAGCTTCTGATTATGCTCTTTCAAAATATGAAGCAGAAAAACAACTTACCCTAGCGGCTGCTCAAAGTGACATCGAACTTGTTATTATTCGACCTGCTTTAGTGTATGGGAAGAATGCGCCGGGAAACATTGCACGATTGTCTCGAATAGCCACTAGATGTCCATTTTTACCATTCGGCTTAGTCGCAAACCGTAAAAGTTTTGTCTCAATTGAGAATTTAGTGTCATTGTTGGCGTTGTGTATTACTCATCCGGCAGCTTCTAATCAAGTGTTTTTGGCTGCTGATACTACACCCGTTTCGACAAAACAATTGGTTAACATTTTAAGCAAAGTTGAAGAAACAAATACGATAAACTTTCCTTTTCCCGTCGTGCTTATGCGTATGGCTGCAACACTCCTGGGAAAGAAGGCTATGGCTAGTCAATTGTTTGATGATCTTGAAGTAGATAATACTAAGGCTAGAAAGATGTTGGGGTGGAAACCTTGTGATGGTTTTGATTGAATACCTAAATAATTACCTCGTACTTCTGTACTCACATCGACTTACGTTTTCCCACCGATATTTTATAATAGGTCTTACATTTTGATTCGTATATTAGATTTTATTTTTGCTTTCTTTGGCTTGTTGTTCCTTTGGCCTGTATTTGTTGTTATTTGTCTCCTCGGCTATTTTGATACGGCTTCTCCTGTCTTTTTTCAGACCCGAGTTGGTCGCAACAAAAAACCATTCACCTTGGTCAAATTCCGCACTATGCCAGTGGAAACAAAATCTGTTGCGACACATTTAGTTGGCGCTAGCTCTGTCACCAAATTAGGTGGATTTCTACGTAAGACGAAACTGGATGAACTTCCTCAGCTATACAACGTTTTGAAAGGTGAAATGAGTTTAGTTGGCCCAAGACCCTGTTTGTTCAACCAGCAAGAACTTATCGATGAGAGAGAATCAAGAGGCGTTCTTTCTGTTAGACCTGGTGTGACGGGATTGGCTCAAATCAATGATATCGACATGTCGACACCGAAAAAACTCGCGGAGTGGGATCAACGCATGATTCAGACGTTGACTACTAAATTGTACTTTCAATACATTATTCAAACCGTACTAGGTAAAGGCTCGGGCGACAGGGTTTAGTTAGATATGGTTTACGCTCTCTTATGATCATTGGTACTGGCTTCTGCGTTATACAAACATAGCTTTGTTGACCTCCACAGTCTCTAAGGCCATTTTTATGTGACGCTATTTCCTAAATATTGCTTTATAAGGTATTGCTTATGATTTATCCATTTACTTGATTGTGGTTATTATCTATCATGATCAATCAGTTGTTTAAGCTGAGCAACTGTTTGAGGGTGTGAAAATCATCTTCTACATATAAACGTTTATATTAATGGAAATCATTATGAAAAAGATGGCTCTAGCAGCTGCATTAGCAGTTAGCTTCTCAGGTGCTGCATTCGCAGCAGAAGAAACAGCGGCAGCTGGTTCAAGTACTGGTACAGCAGCAGGCGCTGGTGCATCTGCAGCTGCAACTGGTACGGCTACAACAGTAGCAGTAGCGACAGCAGCAGTAGCAGCAGCGGCAGCAGTAGCCGTTGCTTCTAACGAAAGCGGCGCAACAACAACTACGACTACTAACTAATTTATTGTTAGAGTATGTTCAAAACCATTTTGTGTGAAAGCATAAAGTGGTTTTTTTTATATCAGATTTTCATATTGGACATCAGCAACAAGATTGCTAGGAAGCAGAACTCATCATGCTTAAACCTCTAATCATATCCCTTGGTCTTTTTCTTGCTGGTTGTTCTCAGCAGTTTCAAGACGTCAATTCCACTTTTGATGAAGCCTTTTTTGGAAGCTCTGATGTTGAGCTGTCGAAGGAATACATTCAAAACTTACCTTATTCGAGCATTTATGCAGAAGTGAATGACCAAGGTAAAATCTTCATGGTCTTAGCGTACGTCGGTGAAAACCCGCAAACGGGCGCAGAGCAGTTAAAGTGGATGTCTTCTGACAAAGCGATGATCGTCACTGAAAATGGACGTATTGTACAAACGCTATTGCTTCCTTACGAAAACCTCTCTGGTTTGGCATTCCAACCGTTGAATGCATTCTCTTCTGCAAACAATTCGTCGCCAGACTCTGCTTATGCGTTTGATGTGTCTGCCAACCCCGGAGCTAAAAAATGGCAAGCGGTTTACGACTGGCAACCTAACTATCGATTCGGCTATAAAGCGAACATCACCCGAACGTATGTGGGAAATGACACGGTTGAAACTCCGTTAGCGTCTATCGATACCAAGAAATTCCAAGAAAAAATTCAATTCCCAATATTAGAACAAGAGATCACCAACGAATATTGGGTCGACAGCGAAGGCAAAGTGGTCAAAACCATACAGTATTTAGGCCCTGATATGACAAGGCTTGAGTTAACCGTCCTTAAGCATTATCAAAGCAATTAACGAACAGGGTAATGAACTAAAATGATGAATTATATGAGTCATACATCAAAAATGATGGGACGTCGGTTGCCATTGGTGAGAACTTTATTAACGATGAGAGCTCTGTTAATGATGAGCGCTTTGTTTGCTTTGAGCTCCGCTTCTTCGGCTTCTGATCTTGTTACGCCTGAACGCTCTTCGTCGATTAAAACAACAATCGAGCTTCCTCTTCAAGGTGTGACGCTTGAGTATCAAACTAACGTTCGACTGCTTCGTGTATTAGACGACGCAAACGTGAATGCGAGCTCTAACGCTAACGGTACTATTGGTTACTTCCCCCTTTCGGCTCAACTGTTTGATATAACCAATACTGAAGCGACTGCAGTTACTGGATTTAAAGAAGCTAACCAAGCTATCGAAGCCAAAAAGCGCAATGTACTGAACCAGCTTGAAGCTTTCGCAGTAGAAGAGCCAGAAGCAAACTTAGTGCGCCAACAGTTAGCCTCTTTCCAATATCTCAATCGAGTTTTTATTGAGCTAGACCGTAATGCGGTTATCTCGCAATCAGATAAGAACCCACTGCTTGTTTCAAGTTCTCATACTAACAAGCCGTCAGACAGTCAAACTCAAGCCTTTTCTCTGTACTTACCACAACGACCAACGTCAATTCAGTTGATGGGGGCAATGAAAGAGTCGGTAACAATGAATCTGATTGAGCATGGAACGTTGAATGATTATCTCGATGCATTGCCGAATGGCTTTATTGGTGAATCTGCAGATAAAAGCGTGGCTTATGTTGTTCAGCCAGATGGCGTGGTACAAACCATTCAATACGCATACTGGAACGAACAGCCGGTTTACTTAGCACCAGGTGCCATCGTATTTATGGCGTTCTACTCTTTGCCATCGGAATACTCAACGCTGAACCAAGATATTGTCGATTTGCTACGTCATAAGGTTGGCCTGTAATGCTGAAACAGAAATCATTCCCTCTATCGGCAGTGTGTGCATCGGTTACCTGTGCTTTATTAATGACCAACAGTGCTTCCGTTTTTGCCGAAACAACCATAGATTCCTCTTCGATTCGAGCAGAAAAATCCCCATTCGACGACACTGAATACAGAACGTCGCAAATGAACTTTGGTGGTGTTGGCTTAATGCAAATGCCAACAGGCCGAATGGCACCAGAAGGTGAGTTCAACTTTAGCGCCTCGTTTAATAACGAATACTACTTTTATAACGTCAGCCTACAGGTGATGCCTTGGCTTGAAACCACCATTCGTTATACACAAGTACAAGATCTCTTTTATAGCGGTGGTGGCAATCAAGATTGCTCTCAAAACTCATTCAGTGGCTGTACTAAATACACAGATAAAGGCATCGACTTTAAACTGCGTTTAATCGAAGAAGGGTACTACTTACCAGAAGTGTCAGTAGGCGTGCGTGACTTCGGTGGTACTGGCTTGTTCGATGGCGAATTTGTCGCGGCAACCAAACGCTTTGGCCCTGTTGATTTTACCTTGGGCATGGCTTGGGGATACATGGGCACCAGTGGCAATTTCACTAACCCACTGTGCAAAGCCAGTGACAAGTATTGTGAACGCCCGTCTGATTTTAAAGGCAATGGCGGCAGTGTCGATTTTGAGCGTTGGTTTAAAGGCGATGCTGCAATTTATGGCGGCTTTGAATACCAAACCCCTTATAAGCCGTTAACCTTAAAGCTTGAATACGATGGCAACGATTACTCTCAAGACTTCCCTGTAGTACGTGGTGGTGTCGACATGACACAGCACACGCCATGGAACGTGGGTGCTGTGTACCATTTCACTGATTGGGGTTCGGCGAAAGTCAGCTATGAGCGAGGCGATACTTTAACCCTTGGCTTCGATCTTTCTACCAACTTCAATGAAATGTATTCTGTGTGGCGAGATACTGAAACAGCAGAATTGCGCCCAAGCGATGTCGAGACGGTTGATGATATTGATATGGCTGCCCTCGCGGAAGAGCTAGAAACGATCGCGGGCTATGAACAAGCGCAAATCTTGGTCGACGATAACAGCATTGTGGTAAAGGGTACTCAGGTTAAATACCGAGACAGAGATATCGCCCTTGAGCGCGGTGCGACCGTGATTGCCAACGCGGTCCCGAGTTACATAGACACCTACAAAATCATCGAAAATGATAAATCGATGGAACTCACTGAGACAACGGTAGATGCACAAGCGTTCAAAGCGGCGGCTAATAACAGTTATCTCAATGCTCAAACCAGTGATGCAACCGATACTCACGAGTTAGAGCGTAAGAAATCCGTTATTTATCATGATGGGCGTGAGCGATTCGATGTGTCGATTTCACCAAACCTAGCGCAATCGTTCGGTTCGGCTGAAAACTTCTATTTATACAGTTTGGGTTTATACACCAACGCTTCGTTCTGGGCGTTAAACAATGTTGAACTGTCGGGCTCTTTGTACGTTAACTTAGTCGATAACTACGACAAGTTTAACTATACCGTCCCATCAGACGGCACTGACCAAACGCCAAGAGTAAGAACCTTATTCCGCTCTTACGTTGACGATCCGGTTCGCTTAGATCGCTTACAACTGACGTGGTTTGAAGACTACGGCAGCGGTGTCTACACCCAAGCTTACGGGGGGTACCTTGAAAGCATGTTTGCGGGTGTGGGTGGCGAAATCCTGTATCGACCATTCAACCAAAACTGGGCCATTGGTGCAGACATGACTGCAATAAGCCAGCGCGATCCTGAAAGTTGGTTCGGCACATTTGATCAAGAGATTCAAGTTAACCCAGATGACAGTAGCCGAACGTACAAAGTGATCGATAAGGGCACGACGGGCTTCATCACCGGTTACTACACCCCACAATGGGACTTCTTGAGCGATACCTTGCTTAAAGTGGGTGTGGGTAAATTTCTTGCGGGTGATATCGGGACTCGTGTCGATTTCTCTAAGCAATTCAAGAGTGGCGTTATTGCCGGTGCGTTTGTCAGCTTAACCGACATGACAACTGAAGAGTACGGTGAAGGCAGCTATACCAAAGGCTTCTATGTATCAATTCCGTTTGATCTTGTTACTGTGAAACCAAGCTCAAGCCGCGCAGGTTTTACCTGGTTACCGATCACGCGTGACGGCGGCCAAGTGCTGAACAAGCAATACAACTTGTTCGATCAAACCGATGCTCGCTCACCTTGGTTCCAAAGGCCGAGTAGCGTTAAGTAGATCGAAAGCAGATGCGGGTGACGAGTAAGCGGGATACGAAGAGCGGGGAAAGAGCAGTCTCGAATAATCGAATAACGAATAGCTTAAGATATCGTGATATTCATTGGGTCTAGCTTTTGGTTCTCCCCCTTGAACGCCGTTCGTTTTTGATCGGTGATGTTCATCAAAGGGGGAGTTAGAGGGGGATATTAATCTATGTGTTACCAACCCCTCCCAGCCTCCCCTTATGTTGGTATTTTCTGCCAAGCAACAGTTGTGATAAAGGGGAGGAGCCAAAAGCATCCCGACACGGCTTTAGGCTCTTCGTTTACTCGTATCTCGCTACTCTCATCTGCTCTTTAGCTCTTTAGCTCTTCGCCACTCGCTCACTCGCATCCCGTATCTGCTCTTTAACCATTCAACTAGGTTGATAATAAACACAAATTGTGGATAATGCATACGCAATAAAATAACCGTGTGAAAGTCCGATCTTTGGCTCGGTTTATGACAAAAAACCTCTATCTCAATTCCAGATAGATAGAGGCAGATTAACTACGCAGTGTGATGTCGCGGAATATCAAAGGGCGGTAGCGTTCCTATCTTTGATATTAAGTGGGAGCGATATCACAGTAATAGCCCTCCTTAACTCTATTAAATACTGCGTAGCTGATAAAATTGTTTGTTCTAACTTCTTTGGGTGTCCTTTGGGATATCACGACACATTCCGTTTCTATGACTTGGTTAACATGAAGATTAATAAAAATCGTCTCCTTTTAGCGCTCCTTCCTGTATTGCTTGCAGGGTGTACTACTCCAGGAACTCACCTTTCTACTGGCAACAAGAATGTGATTCAGCCTTCAGAGGAACAGCAAGAATCTGATATCTCTGATGTGGTTAACCTTTACCCACTGACAGCTCAATCAGTATCGACTTACCAAACGGGTACATTGTCGGTGTCACAAGCCAACCCTGAACTCGACGTAGACATCGCAAAGTATGAATACAAAGTCGGTGTGGGCGATATCTTAAATATTACGATCTGGGATCACCCTGAACTGACCATTCCAGCGGGCTCTTACCGTAGCAGCACAGAAGCGGGTAACTGGGTTCATGCTGACGGCACTATTTTCTACCCATACATTGGTACAGTAGAAGTTGCAGGAAAAACGGTTCGTGAAATTCGTTCTGATATAGCGGAACGTTTGGCGAAATACATCGAAAGCCCTCAAGTTGATGTAAACGTAGCGGCTTTCCGATCTAAGAAAACCTACATTACCGGTGAGGTTTCAAACCCTGGCCAACAAGCGATTACTAATATCCCCTTAACGTTATTGGATGCCGTGAACCGTTCTGGCGGTTTGTCTGAAGATGCTGATTGGCGTAATGTTTCATTAACCCGCAATGGCGTGGAAGAGAACCTTTCACTTTACGGTTTGATGCAACGTGGTGACTTAACTCAAAACCGCTTACTTCAAGCCGGTGATATTGTTCACGTACCGCGTAATGACAACCAGAAAGTGTTCGTGATGGGTGAAGTGAACGATCCTCAACTACTTAAGATTGATCGCGTTGGGATGAGCCTAACCGAAGCACTCAGCAACGTAGGTGGTATTAACCAGCTGACGGCAGATGCAACGGGTGTGTTTGTGATCCGAACTTCTGATGATAAATCAGAACGCATGGCAGACATCTACCAACTGAATATGGAAGATGCATCAGCTTTAGTGATTGGCACCGAGTTTGATTTAAAGCCTTATGATATTGTTTACGTAACGGCAGCGCCAATCAGCCGCTGGAACCGTGTAATCGGTCAGCTTGTACCAACCATTTCAGGCTTCAACGACCTAACCGAAGGTATGTTGCGCGTTCGTAATTGGTAATAAGCCCTGGTTTGTAATAAACCCTAATTAATCATCAGGTTGCATTGTACGTGTAACCTGATTTTTACATCTAAAAGTAAACCCAGCTTATAAGCCCAATACAATTAGAGACCATTATGTTTAATAAAATTTTAGTCGTATGCGTGGGCAACATTTGTCGTTCCCCGACGGGAGAGCGAGTTTTACAAAACTTGCTGCCCAACAAAGAAGTGGCCTCTGCCGGTATCGCTGCTGAGAAAAGCCGTTTAATTGGTAAGCCTGCAGACGACACTGCCATTTTAATCGCCGCTGAAAATGGGGTTGATGTTGAAAACCATCAGTCTCAGCAAGTTACGCCACAGCTTTGTGCTCAGTATGACTTGATCTTGGTGATGGAGAAGGGCCATTTAGAAGCGCTTACTCAAATATCGCCGGAGGCTCGCGGAAAAACGATGCTGTTTGGTCAGTGGATTGGCCAGAAAGACATTCCTGACCCTTATCGTCAAAGTCGTGAGGCGTTTGAACACGCTTATAAGCTGATTGACGAAGCGGCGCAAGCTTGGGCAAAAAAACTGTAGGTTTAAATGCAATAGATTTTAGATGCAGTAGGTTTTAAATAGACAGCTTTTTAAATGTCATGCTCTAAATGTAGGCATGGCAAAGCCACCAACGGAATAATATAAAAGAGAAGTACGCGGAGCGTATATAGTCTCTTAAATAGCAATACTTTAGGAAGTAGCAAACAAATGACAACACAACCCTCTCAGCAATCGCATACAGATAACTCTGATGAGATAGATTTAGGAAAACTGCTTGGCATCTTATTAGATGCTAAATGGCTAATCATGCTCACCACATTCGTTTTTGCTGTGTTTGGTATTGCGTTTGCTTTGCTTTCGACGCCGATATACAAAGCGGATGCCCTGATCCAAATTGAAGAGAAAAGCTCTGGTGGCATCTCTTCTATGGTTGGTGATATGGGGGAATTGTTCTCTCAGGAATCTTCTGCCACGACAGAAGTGGAGATCATCAAATCGCGTATGATCTTGGGTGAAACGGTTGATAAGTTTAACCTCACCACGGTGACATCTCCCAACTATGCACCTATCGTAGGTAAAGGTTTTGCTCGCTTAACCGGTGACATCAACCACATTGCGGTTAGCCGTTTCAACATGCCAAGCTATGCGAGCGACTACGGGCACACGATCCAGATCCTAGATGCCGAGCAGGGCACTTACCAATTAGTTCGCGACGATGAGCGCGTTATCCTAAAAGGCAAAGTGGGTGAGCTAGCAACAGCAGACGACTACAGCTTGTTTGTGGCAGGTTTTGAATCACATAACGATTTTGAATTCTCTATTAGTCAACGTAGCCGACTAGAAGCGATCGAATGGTTGAAAGCTTCTTTGTCTTTGTCTGAGCAAGGTAAGCAAACCGGTATTTTGAAGCTGAGCTTTGAAGGCGAAAACAAACAACAGATTTCTGAAATACTGAACCACATTAGCCAGATCTACTTTTTACAAAACGTGAAACGTAATTCAGCGGAAGCAGAGAAGAGCCTTGAGTTCTTAGAGAGCCACCTTCCTGGTATTAAATCTGAGCTAACGGGCTATGAAGACACGCTAAACAACTATCGTCAAAAGAACGAATCGATCGATTTGGGTTTAGAAGCACAATCAACCCTGAAGGTAATGGTCGAGCTTGAAGCGCAATTGAATGAACTGACGTTTAAAGAAAGTGATATCAGTCAGCGTTTCACTAAAGATCACCCGGCATATAAGTCACTGATTGATAAGCGTAAAACGTTGTTGGGCGAGCGAGAGCGCCTGAACAAGCAAGTGCAAAAGCTGCCGAAAACACAACGTGAAGTACTGCGTATGACACGTGATGTTGAAGTAAACCAACAGATCTACATCCAGCTTTTAAACAAGGTTCAAGAACTGAGCATTATTAAAGCCGGTACGGTCGGTAACGTTCGTATCTTAGATGACGCTCAAGCTTATGCTCGCGCCGTTAAACCTAAGAAGCCGCTGATTGTTGTGTTAGCAACGCTATTGGGTGGCATGCTAAGTGTCGCGTTTGTGTTAGTAAAAGCAGCGTTCCACCGTGGTGTGGAAAGCCCAGACCAAATTGAACAAATCGGCCTTCCGGTTTACGCAGCGGTACCAAAATCAGATTTACAGATTGAGCTAACCAACCGATTTAAATCGAAGAAACAGCAAACCAAGGGCACTCAAGCACTGCTTGCTGAATCGAACCCTGCCGATCTTTCGGTTGAAGCACTGCGTGGCCTTCGTACCAGCTTGCACTTCGCGATGCTAGAAGCGAAAAATAACATCTTGATGATCTCTGGCCCTGCGCCAGGCATTGGTAAATCATTCATCTCGACCAACTTTGCCGCAGTAGCTGCTAAAACAGGCCAAAAGGTATTGTTGATTGATGCCGATATGCGAAAAGGTTACCTACAACAAAGCTTTGGGGTGAACTGGGATAACGGCCTTTCTGATGTATTGAGCGGCAAGCAAGAGTTCGCTCAATCAGTGAAAACCACACCGGTAGAGAACCTAGATATTATTACTCGCGGCCAAGTACCACCTAACCCATCTGAACTGCTGATGCACCCACGCTTTGCAGAACTCATGGAATGGGCATCAAAAGAATATGACTTGGTGATTGTCGATACCCCACCTGTACTTGCGGTAACCGACCCAAGCATTGTCGGCGCCTTCGCTGGTACCACATTAATGGTGGCGCGTTACGGTCAAAACACCATTAAAGAGATAGAAGTGGCTCGTAACCGTTTCGAACAATCAGGTATCGAAGTGAAAGGCGTTATCTTCAACGCCATCGAGAAGAAAGCATCAAGCTCATACGGCTACGGTTATTACAACTACGCGTATTCGAGCGACAAGAAATAAAGTTAAAGAGCAGTAACGAGATGCGAGTAACCGGGTAAACGAAGAGCTAAAGACAGTAACGCAGGGCAAGATCATGAAAAACCCATATGGAATAAGGGGTAGCGTGAAGTGATGTTTCCACTAATTTGTACACTGAAGTCACAACAAATTCAATACATTCAAGATCGATTTGATGATCAGATTTAGGTGTGATCATATACTGTTTTTTAACAGCAGATATTTAGCCATAATGAATGGATTAAGCCTTTTGGACCATATTTCAGTTATTCGAGACCCTCGCCAAGCTTGGAAAATAGAGCACACGCTAACCGACATTATCTTCTTAACAATTGCAGCAGTGATTGCTGGTGCTGAAGGTTGGGAGGATATTGAAGATTTTGGTGAAGATAACTTGGAATGGCTTAGGCAGTATGGTGATTTCAAACAAGGCATACCAGTACACGATACCATTGCCCGAGTTATCAATCTTATTTCCGCCAAGCAACTGCAACGATGCTTTACTGCGTGGATGAAAGACTGTCATGAGACGACAGAGGGTGAAGTGATTGCTATCGACGGCAAAACTCTCAGAGGCACATACAACAAAGACAAGCGTTGTGGTGCAATCCATATGGTTAGTGCCTTTAGTGCAGCAAACCAAGTTGTACTAGGACAAGTGAAGACTGCGGATAAAAGCAATGAAATAAAAGCGATCCCTGAACTGCTTGAAATGCTTTCCTTGCGAGGTTGTTTAGTGACTATTGATGCTATGGGATGCCAGAAGGATATAGCTGAAAAGATAGTCGCTCAAGATGCAGATTATCTCTTAGCGGTAAAAGGTAATCAAAAACGATTGGAGCAAGCGATTAGCCAAGTGTTTAATTCTAGTATGATTAATAGTTTTGAAGGTGATAAATACGTCACTCAAGAGAAAGTGCATGGTCGTACAGAAACGCGTTTGAGTATGGTTGTTCACAATACAGATTTCTTAGGTGATATAGCGCTTGATTGGGCCGAACTCTCCACAATTGGTATGGTCGTTTCAATTCGTCAAGAAGGTGATAAGCCAGCAGAAACAATGCAAATCAAGCACTACATAAGCTCAGCAAAACTAACGGCTAAAGCTTTACTAGAGAGCACGCGAGCACATTGGAGCATTGAAAATCAGATGCACTGGCGATTAGACGTTGGTTTTAAAGAAGATGAATGTCGGATACGTCGAGAGCAAGCCGGTGAGAATTTAGCAGTTATAAGACATATAGCTTTAAATCTGCTGACGGAAGAAATCAGCTTCAAAGCAGGGATCAAAAGAAAGCAGAAAAAAGCGAACCGCAATAACGCTTACCTTTCGCAAGTCCTTGCAGGGCAAGGGGCTTCGTAATCTTGCCCTGGACAGTAACGGGATGCGAGTGGCGAGATACGAAAAGCGCCACTCGAATCCGTTCTTCATCTCTTGTTACTCGTTTACCAGCTCCGCTGCTCGAATCTGCTCTTTTAGCTCTTCGAATCCCGTCTACCCGCCACCCGTATCTATTCTTTATCCAATCTTCAAATTATTCGAAGACTTAGCTTTTGGTTCTCCCCCTTGAACACCGGACTATTGTGAGTGATGGTGTTAATAGAAGGGGGAGTTAGAGGGGGTTGCTAGCGATGCCTAATCAGCCCCTCCCAGCCCCCCCTTATATTGATATTTTCTGCCAAGTAACAGTCGTGATAAAGGGGAGGAGCTAAAAGCACCACTATCATATTCTTGTCCTCGCTCTTCACCTCTGCTCTTAATCTCCTCGCATCTGCTCTTTAGCTTTTCGCATCCCGTTTACTCGCTACCCGCATCTATTTTTTAATCACCCCACCCGTTAAATACAATCCAATCGCCGCTAGCACCGGATAACCAAACGCTTCATTGGTCATTTCCCCTAATGGCTTCCAATCGTAACCGTGCATGCAGCCAAGAATCACCATCACATGCAGTGCCACATAAGGAATGGTGAACAACAACACAATGTAGCGCTGTACCAACTTAAAAGGTTCATACGCCTTAAGCAGTGCCAGCTTGTGCTTCGCTTTTTCTTCATCAGTAAAAAACATCGCATCTCCTGTGTTGGTGAGTGCATCTAACCCCTTGCTAATAGAAGACTGGCTCCCGAATATTCTTCCGAACAATGTCATACTGCTCCTTGGTTTATTGATGGTTATATACCGCCTTTCTCGTCATTCCGCCATTCTGTTGCTTTAGAGGCGAGGAACGAAGTGTCTGGGATCTGTTTTCAAGCTTTCCGTATCCTGCTGACTCGAATCCCGCATCTGCACTTCAAATTATTCGAAGACTTAGCTTTTGGTCCTCCCCCTTGAACTCCGGACTATTGTGAGTGATGGTGTTAATAGAAGGGGGAGTTAGAGGGGGTTGCTAGCTAATGCCTAACCAACCCCTCCCAGCCTCCCCTTATATTGATATTTTCTGCCAAGTAACAGTCGTGATAAAGGGGAGGAGCTAAAAGCACCACTCTCACTTTATTTTCCTAACTTTTCGAATCCCGCACCTGCTCTTAAGCTTTTATCTTCAAAACAGGACACGCCTTATTCACGCCCCAATCTTTATGCCCCTTAACATTCTCATCTGAAATCAAGAACTGCTCTTGCAGTGCAGCCATCAAACCAAACAGTGCCTTGCGCTGCGCAAGTGTGAAGTTATCTTCTGGTTGCAGCTCGGCATTACAACCGCCAACCAAACAAACCCCAATATTGCCCTTGTTGTGTCCTTTCACATGCGCGCCAGTTTGCGACAGCGGCCTGCCCAATTGGACATCCCCATTGCGACGAATAACAAAGTGATACCCCACATCGCGCCAGCCTTTCTTTTTATGCCATCGACGAATCTCGGCTACGCCTACATCTTGCTGTGGCGGCGTGGCGCTGCAATGCACAGTAATAAAGGAATATGGCGGGCAATGAGGTAAGCGGAGTAAAACCGAAACCAGGCTGAATGAATAGGATGCTGAAGGCAAACAAGGATCTAACGAAGGGATGAGCGTGAGCTTGCTAGCCTGTTCTTCCGAGTCTTCTTGATCTTGTGAGCCCATTCGCTCTTGCGAACAAGCCCGCTCTGGCAAAGCAGAAGCCTCTAATGGCTGGTTTGGAACTCGATCAGTTGCTGGTGGAGTGTTTGACAAAATAAATCCTCGTGTTGTTGTAAATAGGCGATTAAAGACGTTGATAGCGATTCTTTTAAATCAGGGTGCAATGCGATGTGTTGTCGCAGACTGGTGGCTACGGTTTTTGCATAGCCGGGGTGGTGGTTTACATAGCGTAAATACATCACGTAATAACCCAGAGGCTGCTTACGCCGTGCTCGGCTGATCATCCAACAAATATCGTCATAGCTGGGGGTGTCACCGCATTCATCCTCATTAAAATAACAACCTTCTAAATGGCTTTCTTTATAACCGTTAACTTCATAGCTCAGTACTTGGCCAAACCCATCACTATCACTAAAAAATAACGGCTGACGTGATTGAGTGAGGGAGTTAGCACGGCACTCGATGCTCGCCATTCCGGGTTGATACGCTGAAATAAAAAGAGAAACAATCGCCTTCATTAAGCACCTTATTGCTGTATGGGGAGAGCAATGTACTTCAAGAATCTTGATTGGGGTTGGCGGGCAATACTGCGAAAACGGAGGAACACAAAAAAGTGAGAAGTGCTTCGAAAAGCCATTGCTTAATAAGGTTGATGTTGCATATCTATCCGAGGCGATTAACCAAACATCTTTTCTTACAACTTATCTCATGGGCCTTTCGCCCCTAAAGCGCCAAAAAGTGTTGTTAATGCTTCTGTATATCAATGGATTTCTATACGAATGACTAATTAACAAGGAGCGTTAACCATGTGTGTTTCTCTAATTCTTTCTTTCATCCCATTAAAAACTGGCTCGCCCATCAGCAAGTTGGTGTTATTAAAATTGGCCGATAACGCCGATGCGCGCGGCGTGTGTTTTCCTTCCCTCAATTACTTGGCGCAATATTGCGAAGTGTCGGTAAGAACCGTGAAACGACACGTTAACGAGCTCGAAAAACAAGGTTTTGTGAAGCGGATAAAGCGCTTTGATGATTCAGGACGCCAGCGCAGCAACATATATCAGCTGCGCCTTCCCAGCGACAGCCACATTCAACAGATCGATCTAGACCAAGCGAATCAAGAGAACACGAATGTAGAACAAACAGGTTTACCGTCAGCTTCGTCGGAATATCCACAGAAGACAGAACATGCGAAGAAAACCGACCATTCAAACACTCCCCTGGGTGACTCAAGATCCACCACGGAGAGTGATCATCCGGCACACATAATCTTTCATAAAGAACATAAAACAGAGTTGAGCTTGAAAAACGGCAGCTTGGATGACACCGATGTACTTGATCCTCCAAGCGGTTCTGAACAACATGAGATCTCGACACCTAAAACCAACGTCACAAACCCCATAAGCCAACAGAATGAAGCCGTGATTCACCTGCTCACCAAAGAGGGCAGCGCGCCGATTTATCATGAGTTCTACAAAATCTTAGAGCGAACCTACCCAAAGTTAGATGTGCTGCAAGAACTGCATGCCATGCAAGCCTGGCTGTACATCAACCCCGATAAGCGCAAACCCTTTGAGCACATTGGTCACTTTGTGAATGGCTGGCTAAGAAGAAGCGCCCAAGCCAAAGCGAAGCGAGACTCATCGCCAGTCTTTAAGCAGGCTAGAGCGGCTAAGCAAACAAAAGCGGCTAAACCAGCAAGGGCTTCTGCTTCTACATCGACCAAGGAAGCTAAAACCCAACCGGCAGCCAAGACCATGGTTCACAAACAACCCACGCCCGTCTCTCAGGCCCTAGCGGACTACCAAGCCAAAAGCACCACCAATCCGTTCGAAGCACGTATCAAGGCCCTAGTTCAATCCAAATCGCCCTGCACGGATTCTAAAAAGTGACCATTCGATTATTCACAGACTAAGCGCTTGCTCACACAGCTAAAAGCTATTGAAAACCAATGATTTAGGAAGCGAAAAGCTTAGGAAAACCAAAGGCTAGGGCAGACCAAGCGCGAATACAGACAAAAAACGTCAAGATACAAAAGTAGAATTAGGGAGAGGGCAAATGGACGATATCAGCCTAAAAAAACTGACAACGGAAGAAAAAGTCACCATTTTAGAAAAAGAGATAGCGCGAGTAGAAGGACGCATTGGCGAGTTTTTGAAACTGCTGGTTAACCACTACCCACAAGGGCTAACACGCACCGAGATTAAAGCGTTATTGGCGGTAAACAATAACCCGAGCTTCGTCTCGCTGTACCGCAACGGCAATATTTTTATTGATATAGAAAAACGCTACTGCGACGCAGCACAAGAAAACCGATACCACATAGGCACTCAGTACCTACAAGACGTACAATGCTCTCGCTGGGTAAATGCTTGGTAAGATGTTCGACCAGACAGGGTGAATTTCAAACTGGTTAATGTGCACTTACTTTGCTAGAATGCCCCGCATATTTAAAACCGTATGAAAAACGCATAAAGCGAACAAATTGTCACTATTGCCTTTAGGAGCCAAACCTAAGGGCGGTAGCGTACCCAGATTTAGCTTGTTAGCAAGTATAGCAATTCAAAAGCGCGACAAGCTACTGAAAGGCTGCTTTTGGCGGCCTATTGGGGCAGTTTTTAAAAAGACAGCAAAATCTAGGTTTTATAAGGGATTGTCGAAAATAGACTGTCTCAAAATGAATAAAAAGTGTCTCAGTATGTTTAATACAACTGAGGCATTTTGGAAGTAAATTACCCGCAGAATTAAGAATTAAGAATTAAGAATTAGGAATTAAATATTTTAGGAATAAGTATGGCGTCCATGTTCGAAAACACCAAAGTAGCGATAATTGGCTTGGGTTATGTTGGTTTACCGCTCGCGGTAGAGTTCGGTAAAAAGATGCCAACGTTAGGTTTTGACATCAACCAATCTCGCGTTGATGAGCTCAGAAGTGGTTCGGATTTTACGCTTGAATGTTCGGAAGAAGAACTAAAAGAAGCTCAGTTTCTGACATACACGGCAGATCTAAACCAACTCAAAGAAGCCAATGTTTACATTATTACTGTGCCGACGCCAATTGACGAGCATAGGCAGCCTGATTTAACCCCATTGATCAAAGCATCAGAAGCTTTGGGGTCAATAGTTAGCCAAGGCGATATTCTCATTTATGAATCAACGGTCTACCCTGGTGCTACTGAAGAGGTGTGTTTACCTGTTGTAGAACGAGTTTCAGGCTTAACATTTAATAAAGACTTCTTTGCGGGTTACTCGCCAGAGCGCATTAACCCGGGGGATAAAGAACATCGGGTTACGAATATCTTAAAAGTGACCAGTGGCTCGAATGATAAAGTTGCAGAGTTTGTTGACCAACTGTATAAAACTATCATTACCGCAGGTACGCATAAAGCCTCTAGCATCAAAGTAGCAGAAGCGGCAAAGGTAATAGAGAACACTCAACGTGATGTCAACATTGCATTGATTAATGAACTTTCAATCATCTTCAACAAGCTAAACATCGACACCTTAGAAGTATTAGAAGCGGCTGGCACCAAATGGAACTTTTTACCGTTCCGTCCAGGTTTAGTAGGGGGGCACTGTATTGGTGTTGATCCATATTACCTAACGCATAAAGCTCAGACTGTTGGTTATCATCCTGAAATGATCCTAGCGGGGCGTCGTTTGAACGATGGCATGGGTAAGTATGTTGTCTCTGAATTGGTAAAGAAGATGCTCAAGCAACGTATCCATGTTGAAGGAGCCAACGTATTAGTGATGGGGCTTACTTTTAAAGAAAACTGCCCAGATCTGCGTAATACGAAAGTAGTTGATATTGTCGCTGAACTAAAAGAATACAACATCAATGTCGATATTGTTGATCCTTGGTGTTCAAATGAAGAAGCGCAACATGAGTACGGCTTATCGTTAACCCAGCCGAAATCCAACCACTACGATGCCATTATCATGGCGGTAGGCCACAATGAGTTTAAGCAAATGGGTGCGGCAGAAATTCACGCATTAGGTAAAGAGTCTCACGTACTCTACGACTTGAAATACGTACTGGATAAATCAGACGTAGATATGCGTTTATAGGTTGGTTTACGGGAGGGTAGATATTCGTTACTTAACAGAATGTTTATCCCTCCTTCCCCCCTTAAGCACTGAATTGTTAGTAAAGAGACATCATGACTAAATTCGAACAAATCAAAAGCGAAATTGTTGCCACTCCCAAAACCTGGTTAGTAACTGGTGTTGCTGGTTTTATTGGCTCCAACCTTCTAGAAACATTATTAAAACTAAACCAAAAAGTGGTGGGTTTAGATAACTTTGCAACTGGCCATCAGCGTAACTTGGATGAAGTAAAAGGTTTAGTTGAGGCTTGCCAGTGGGATAATTTTACGTTCATAGATGGTGATATTCGTAATTATGAAGTCTGTAATGATGCCGTTAAAGGCGTAGATTACGTATTACACCAAGCGGCTCTAGGCAGTGTGCCACGCTCTATCGCGGATCCTATCACGTCTAATGCAGCGAATATTACGGGTTTTCTTAATATGCTCACAGCAGCCAAAGAAGAGCAAGTAAAAAGCTTTACCTATGCGGCAAGTAGCTCAACCTATGGCGACCACCCAGCGCTGCCTAAGCTTGAAGAAAATATCGGTAACCCATTATCACCTTATGCTGTAACTAAGTATGTCAATGAGCTTTATGCAAATGTGTTTGCTCGCACTTATGGGTTTAAAAGTATAGGACTGCGTTATTTTAACGTATTTGGCCCACGTCAAGATCCGAATGGTGCTTACGCGGCGGTTATTCCAAAGTGGACAGCGTCAATGATACAAGGTGAAGAGGTATTCATTAACGGCGATGGTGAAACCAGTCGCGATTTTTGCTTTATCGATAATACAGTGCAAATGAATATTTTGGCAGCTACAGCACCAAATAATGCGAAAGATGAAGTGTACAATGTGGCCTTAGGTGACAGAACCACCTTAAACGAACTCTATTTCTCCATTCAGCGCGCACTGAATGATCTCGATGTTCAGCATTGCGCTCCTCCTTCTTATCGCGATTTCCGTGCCGGTGATGTAAGGCACTCGCAGGCCAATATTGCAAAAGCACATGAAAAGCTGGGTTATGCCCCAGAGTATCGAATTCAAGATGGTATCCATAAGGCGATGCCTTGGTACAAGAAATTCATCGGCTAACAGAATTAAATACTTGTTATTGGCGTTGTTGGCTCAGTAGTAATTTGATTCGCACCAACAGTTTGAACATTAAGTTAGATGAGTACAATCACTAGCGAGCTAAGGGAAACACAGGAAAATCGCACGAATATCCCCGTATTATAAGGGATGAGGGTTGATTACGGACCGACCATCAAATTTTCAAATGCTGTCAGGGCAAGATCATGAAAAGCCTATATGGAATAAAGGCTCAGACGTGTTGATGTATTGCTTCAAAGTATCGTGAATCTCCCAAAATAACAACTTAATAGACGATCGATTTGACGATCGATTTGACGATCACTATTGGCTGTGATCATATACTGTCTTTTGCTAGGTATAGGACATGGACGGCAGGGAAATCGCACGTACATCCCCGTATTATAAGGGATGAGGGTTAATTACTGACCATCAAATTTTCAAAT